>CAYZGB010000030.1:2138-17233 GCA_964477915.1 uncultured Melioribacter sp.
TTAGGAAACAACAATTACGCTGGCGGTGCTACCGTTACCGGAAGTATGCGTAAATGTTTTGATTTTGCCGATAGTGTTTCCAAAGCACAAGAAAAACCTTGTATTGTAAATATGAGTTTCGGTATCGGTTCGGAAATTACCGGCAGAGCCGAAATGGAAAAATATATCGACAAACTCGTCAAAAACAATCCTTACTTGTACATTTGCATTTCCAACGGAAACGAAGGTCCGGGTATTTCAACAACCGGTTTACCCGCAGCATCCTCTTCGGTTCTTTCTTCCGGTGCAATTTTAACTAAAGAAGTCGGGAACAATCTTTACGGAACAATTCAAGATAAAGACAGACTAACTTATTTTACTTCCCGCGGTGGCGAAGTAATGAAACCCGATATTGCTTCCCCTGGTGCTTGTGTTTCTACCGTTCCTAATTTTGCACACGCCGATAGATTTTGGGGCACAAGTATGGCATCGCCTTACACTACTGGTGTTGTTTCGCTTTTGATGAGTGCAATGAAACAAGAATATCCCGATGTAAAAATTCCGTCTTTTGTTCTCTATCAAGCGATACGCGAAGGTGCCGTTCCGATGGAAGGCTACACTGCACTCGACCAAGGCGCCGGTGAAATTAATGTTTTGAATGCTTACAAAGTACTGAAAAAATATATCAAACAAGGAATCACAAAAAATTACGAACACTTTACTACGCAAGCACTTGCTACTTCAATGCCCAATTTGAAATCGACAGCTTTATATGTAAGAAACGGAAATTTCACAACCGATAAAAGCGAATTCCGTTTTAGAATTAAAAGAACAAATTTTATACACAAGAAAAAATTCTACCGTATTTACAATATTAAAAGCAGTGCCGATTGGTTAATTCCTGTTCAAAGAAGAATTCATTTTCGCAATAATCAACCGGCGGAAATTACTGTTCGCTTAAATAAAAAGAAAATGAAAGAACCGGGATTGTACAATGCAATAATTACCGGTTACAGAGCGGACAAAACCCGTTTCCCCGAAATTCGTATGATGGCAACAGTTGTTATTCCTTACGAATTTACTCCCGAAAATAATTATAAGAGAGTTTGGAAACACGAAACCGTTGGAATCAGTGGTGTAAAAAGATATTTCTTGGATGTTCCTGCCGGTGCTACTTCGTTAATTATAAGAGTTAAAAACGACGACGAAAAATATGCTTTGTTACTCGCATTGTTGCACGACCCGGACGGAAGACAAGTTGAACATCAATATTTTAAGTACCCGGGCAATTCCGAAGAATCCAAAATAATTTTACCAAATCCGGAACCGGGTGTTTATGAATTTGACACTTTCGGTTATTGGTCGGCAAATGATGTTTCGCATTACAACTTGGAAATTTCATTTGAAAGTGTAGAAAGAATTGATAATCTGGAATTAAATGAAAATCACAATAGAATAACTATTGTTAATAGGTTCGGAAATTTTGAATCTTATCAATTAAAAGCCAAATTCAGAGGTTACAAAACCGAACACGTTTTCAAAATTAAATCAGGCGAAATTTACAAAATGCCTGTTGTTTTCCACAAAGGTGAAATTTCAAAACGTTTCGATGTTTGGATTTCAAAAGAAGATTTTAACAAAACAACAGACTTTGCTTTAATGTTCAATAACTCTAATGGAACAACGGTTGCAAGAGGCGGATTGACTTATCAAACCGAAAGCTTATCTTATGTTAAACGCCCGAAAGACGATTCCACTTTCACCTTTGTACTTGCACCTGCTTTTGCTTTGGATAAAGGTGAAATGACAGTTCACGTTACCGAAACGACTAACACTTCGAAAAAAATGAAAATAATTCCTTCATTTGCCGGAAGTCGCACGGTTAAACTTTATCCTTCTTCACCGATTAATATCGATTTTAGAATTAAAAAACCGAATTTAACATTACCGGAAAATGCAGTTTATTCCGTCGATTTATATCTTGAAAAGAACGACGAAGCAATACATAAAATTCCTCTTGAAATTAAATAAACCAGGAGATACTGATGAGTGAACACAAGATTGATGCAACTGCCGGATTACCGGAAAATGCTTACAGAGAATTAAAAGAAGGTGAAAAATACGAACCGATTTTATCGCCGTACAAAACTTATCCCGAAGTAACACCATATTCTGTTGTATGGGGATTAATTATGGCGATTTTGTTTTCGGCAGCGGCTGCTTATTTGGGATTGAAAATAGGTCAGGTTTTTGAAGCTGCTATTCCTATTGCGATTCTTGCTGTTGGACTTTCTTCGGCAAGTAAACGAAAAAACGCTTTGGGCGAAAATGTAATTATTCAATCTATCGGAGCATCGTCAGGAGTAATAGTTGCCGGAGCAATATTTACTTTGCCCGCATTGTATATTCTTCAACTCGATGTTAGTTTTTTCCAAATCTTTGCCGCTTCTGCTTTGGGTGGATTTATCGGCATACTTTTCTTAATTCCTTTCCGCAAATATTTTGTTTCGGAAATGCACGGAAAATTTCCATTCCCCGAAGCAACCGCAACAACCGAAGTTCTCGTAGCCGGTGAAAAAGGCGGTAATCAAGCAAAGGTACTTATTACAAGTGCAATAATAGGTGGCTTGTACGATTTTATTATCGCAACGTTCGGTTGGTGGAGCGAAGTTTTTACAACTCGCGTTGTTGGAATTGGTGAAACTCTTGCCGAAAAATTCAAACTTGTTTTTAAGATAAACGTCGGTGCAGCGGTAATGGGACTCGGTTACATTGTGGGATTAAAATATGCTGCAATTATTGCTGCCGGTTCTTTTGTTGCTTGGTACGTAATAATGCCGGTGTTCGCTTATCTCGGGCACGTAATTAACACACCAATTGGTGCCGGTGTTACAACGCTTATTAAAGATATGTCGCCCGAACAAATTTTCTCGCACTACATTCGCCACATAGGAATTGGCGGAATTGCAATGGCGGGATTAATCGGAATTATCAAATCGTCCGGCATAATTAAGCAAGCGTTCTCTCTCGGTATCAGCGAACTTTTCGGAAAGAAAATAAATGTCGGTGAAAAGGAATTACGTACACAACGCGATTTATCGATGAAAATAATTATCGGCGGAATTTTCTTCGTAATGATTTTGCTCTTTGTTTTCTTCCTTTTCGGAGTTGTGCATAACTTATTCCACGCAATTGTCGGATTATTGATTGTGCTTGTAATTTCGTTTTTGTTTACAACTGTTGCGGCAAACGCAATTGCAATAGTTGGAACAAACCCGGTTTCGGGAATGACGTTGATGACGTTAATTTTATCTTCAATCATTCTTGTTGCCGTTGGGCTTTCCGGGCCTGCCGGAATGGTTTCGGCTTTGATTATCGGTGGTGTTGTGTGTACGGCACTTTCGGTTGCGGGCGGATTTATTACCGATTTGAAAATAGGTTACTGGATTGGAACAACGCCGCTTAATCAAGAAAAATGGAAATTTCTCGGAACTGTTGTTTCGGCAGCAACAGTCGGTTGGGTAATTATGTTGTTAAACAATACATTCGGTTTTACGGGCAACGAACTACCAGCACCGCAAGCAAATGCAATGGCGGCGGTAATCAAACCGCTTATGAGTAATCAGCCCGCACCTTGGATGATGTACATAGCCGGTGCATTTATGGCTTTGATTTTAACTTCAATCAACGTTCCTGCACTTGCATTTGCATTGGGAATGTATTTGCCACTCGAACTCAACACTCCAATCCTTGTTGGTGGAATTGTTGCACATTTTGTTAGCACGCGCAGTAAAAACGAAGCATTGAACAAAGCACGTAAAGAACGTGGAACATTAATCGCATCGGGATTTATTGCCGGTGGTGCTTTGCTCGGTGTAATTAGTGTTATTCTCAAATCTCTTGGTTTGGAATTAAAAGCCGTTGAATGGTCGGAATCTCACGGTGCGGAAATTCTCGGACTTGTGATGTTCTTTGTAATCATTCTTTATATGATTTGGGATTCGATGCGTGCAAAAGAAGAAGATTAATTTAATTAATTTTCAATTGTTTCAAAGCCCCGTTTTTTCGGGGCTTTTTTAATTTGCAACGTAACAAAGAAAATATAAAATTCATTATTGTTATATTTGCAAAAAACCGAAAGGAAAGATTATGAAAACCGTGTTAATTACAGGTGCTTCTTCAGGAATTGGGAAATCGCTTGCCGAAGAATTTGCTTCACGCGGATTTAATGTTATTGCCGCATCACGAAATATTGAAAAGACCAAATTTATTAATCGAGATGCAATTACTAAAAAACAACTCGATGTTTCGGATTACAAAGCAATCGAAAATTTTGTTGAAAATCTTAAAAACGAAAAAATTGAAATCGATATTTTAATCAATAATGCCGGATACGGATTAACCGGTGCATTAATCGAATTACCGATTGAAGAAATTGAAAAAGAATTTAAGGTAAATGTTTTCGGTGCAATAAAATTGGCTCAACTTATTTCAAAACAAATGGTTGAAAAGCGGAACGGAATAATCGTAAATATCGGAAGTGTTTCTGGGATACTCACAACTCCGTTTGTCTCCGCATATTGTGCTTCGAAAGCTGCAATTAATTCATTTTCCGACGGAATGCGAATGGAACTAATGCCTTTCGACGTAAAGGTTATTACCGTAACGCCGGGGGCAATCGAATCGAACTTCGGGGAAAATGCAGCAAGCATTGCACAAAAATTACTTAAAGAAAATTTCATTTACTCGAAATACAAATCGAAGATTTTAGAACGTGCAAAACTTTCGCAACAAAATGCCACACCGGTCAATGAATTTTCTTCAAAACTTGTCGATAAAATTCTCTCGCCGAATCCTCCCGCCGTTTTTCGCTACGGTAAGATGAGCTTCCTTGCTTGGTTTCTCGGGCGTTGCGTAAAATCGGGATTGCGACATAAATTGCTGATGAATAAATTCGGACTTTCCGATTAATGAAAACCTTGATTTCATTGGGCGATATTGACGAAGCGATTTATCTAGCCAAAAAACAAGGCTTTTATTTAATTAAAAATCGACTTTTCAGAACCTCACAGCAACGAGTGAAATCCGCTTGGAACTCGGCAACAAGTAAAAGACGCACCGCTTGGTGGGAAATTCCTGCAGTAAGAAAACGCTGGAACAAAATTATTACCGGAAATTCCGAAACGGACTATCTTAAATATTTACACAATAATTATTTTATTGAAGGTGCAACTATTTTATCTCCCGGATGTGGCACCGGCGAAAAGGAAATTAAAATAGCATCAATGCCGAAAGTAAAAAGGTTGGACGCATTCGATATTGCAGAAAAACGAATTGCAATTGCAAACGAAAAAGCAAAAAGTAAAAATCTTGATAATATAATTTTTATTGTTGCCGATATTGAAAATTTTACACCGCAAGAAAATTTTTACGATGTGATTTTGTTCGATTCGTTTTTACATCACGTTCATAATATTGATAAAATTTTGATGCGTTTTCTTACTTCGCTAAAAGATGACGGAATATTGGTAATTAACGAATATGTCGGGCAAAACAGATTTCAATGGACGACAGAGCAACTACAAAAAGCAAACGAACTTTTGCTTAAAATACCGAAACATTTGCGTAAGCGTGAATTTGACGGAAAAATCAAAACGAAAATCTTCCGCCCGGGAATTTTACGGATGATTTTATCCGATCCATCTGAAGCAGTAAATTCAGAAGCAATATTACCCGAAATTCATAAGCACACTGAAATTATTGAGGAAAAACCTTACGGCGGTAATTTGCTTCAATTAATTCTAAAAGATATTTCACACAATTTCATTAACGAAACAGACGAAAATCGACAAGTGCTTAAATTTCTTTTTGGCGAAGAGGATAAATTTATTGCTGAATATCAAAGCGATTTTTTGTTCGGTATATACAGGAAGAAATTACCCGATTAAATATTTCCCGAAAAGAAAATTCCCGCTAACGTTGCGGTAAGCAATGTTGCAAGAACTCCTCCTAAAACCGCACGCAAACCTAATTTAGAAAGGTCGCTTCTTCTGCTTGGAGCAAGAGGTGTAAGCCCGCCAATCTGAATGGCAATTGAACTGAAATTGGCAAAACCGCACAAAGCGTAAGTTGCCATAATTATGCTTTTTTCACTAAAGAATTCTTTTGCTTGGATTAGTTTCGACATATCCATATAGGCGATAAATTCGTTTACAACAACTTTAGAGCCGAGAAGACTTCCAAAATTCAATGCATCTTTCCACGGGACGCCGATACCGTAAGCAACGTAGCGTAAAATCAATCCGAGAATAAGTTGTAAATTTAACGGCTTACCGTATTCGGCTTTTAAAATTTCGTTTAATCCCGTAACGCCTCCGAACCATTCCAACGAATAATTTACAAGAGCAATTAATGCAATAAATGCAATTAACATTGCACCAACGTTTAAAGCAAGTTTCAAACCTTCGGAGGCACCGCTTGCGGCCGCGTCGATAATATTTGCAGATGTTTTTTCAACTTGAAGTTTAACCGAGCCGCGAGTTACAGGGTCGCCTGTTTCGGGATAAATAATTTTCGAAATAATAATTGCCCCGGGTGCTGCCATAATGCTTGCCGAAAGCAAGTGAGTTGCAAAAAGTAATTGTGCTTCTTTTAATTCCATTCCCATTGCTTGCGCAAAAGATAATCCCAAAATTTGGATGTAAGCACCCATAACACTTCCGGCAATAGTTGCCATTCCGCCGGTCATTATTGTTAACAATTCGCTGTTAGTCATTTTTTCGATGTAAGGTTTAACAACAAGCGGCGCTTCGGTTTGTCCAAGAAAAATATTTGCGGTACATGAAAGAGACTCGGCTCCGCTTGTGCGAAGAATTTTGGCAACAATCCACGCCATTCCCTGTACTATTTTTTGCATTATTCCAAGATGATAAAGAATTGCAACAAGCGAAGCAAAGAAAATGATGATTGTTAAAACTTGAAAAGCGAAAACCATTCCGAGACTTCCCTCTGTTCCCGGCGGTAAAGCAAGTTTACCGAAAACAAATTTTGAACCTTCGGTAGTGAAATTAAGAATTAAAACAAAAAAACTACTTACCCACTGGAAGAAATCCTTAACCCAACCGAGCGGTGCGAAAATGCTTCGTAGATATTCACCTTTAAGAATAAAAATTGCAAAAATAATTTGAATTAATAGTCCGTATCCGACAAGGCGATAATCGATTTTCTTTTTGTTGTTGGAAAAAAGAAAAGCAATGCCCAAAATTAAAATAATTCCGATAATTCCACGAATGAGATTTTCTAGCATAAATTCTTTTAATTATTTGGTCAAGTGTTAAACAAAAAATTTTCAGTATTTGATAAGAGATAAAAATTAAAAATAAGAAAAATAAGGACAAAATTCTTTCCCCACGGATGTTGCAAAATAATGATCCTGTTCGACAATTTTAATGTGGTAACGTTGCGTTCGATGTCTTTAGCAATATTCAGTTTCCTATTGAAAGCCAACTGAATTCTAAACGTTGTGATAATACACTTTGTTTGAAAGAAATTGTGTTCGAAAAATTTTTTAGATGATGTGAATTGCAGAGGAATTTGGTTTTGAAAATTAAATTAAACTTGATTAAATTGTAAATGCATCTAACAACAAATTTACAAGTAACTCACTGCTTGCACGGGACTTCAATTTCGAAGTCCCGTTTTTTATGCAGTAGCTGTTAAAGATTTTTCGGCGGAATGTTTTATTGATAAAACTGCTTCCCCAATATTTTCAGCGTTAAAAATTGCATTGCCTGCTACAAGAATTCTCGCACCGGCTTTTGCAACTAGCTGTGCGGTTTCGGGCGATATTCCACCATCTACTTCAATCAGAGCATTGCTTTGTGATTCATCAATTAATTTTTTTGCTTTTTCGATTTTCGCAACCGAGCTTTCGATAAACTTTTGGCCTCCAAATCCGGGATTAACCGACATTACCAAAAGTAAATCGATATCAGCAATAATTTCTTCTAAGCTGTAAATCGGTGTTGCGGGATTTAGCGAAACACCCGCTTTTATTCCGAAGCTTTTAATATAGTTTACCGTTCTATTCAAATGCTTGCAAGCTTCAACGTGAACAGTAATAATTGACGCTCCGGCTTCGGCAAAGTTTTTAATATAATTATCCGGATTCTCAATCATCAGATGAACATCAAGAGGAAGGTTTGTGATTGATTTCAGTGTTTTTACAAAAGCTGGTCCGTAAGTAATATTGGGGACAAAATGTCCGTCCATTACATCAACGTGAATAAAATCGGCACCGTTTTCTTCTACAATTTTAACTTGTTCTACCAATTTAGTTAAATCGGCAGAAAGAACCGACGGTGCAATATATATTTTGTTATCCATAATCTTTATGCCTTGTTTGAACTTCCGAG
Organism: uncultured Melioribacter sp.; assembly: GCA_964477915.1. Lineage (GTDB taxonomy): Bacteria > Bacteroidota > Ignavibacteria > Ignavibacteriales > Melioribacteraceae > WGAL01. The sequence continues at coordinate 10,532 of CAYZGB010000030.1, forward strand.
AACGTTTTTAATTTTTCTTTGTACCATATTTTTAACCGCTTCTCTTGCAGGTCCCAAATATTTACGAGGGTCAAAATTTTCGGGATGTTCGTGGAACTCTTTGCGAATTACAGCAGTCATAGCAAGACGAATATCGGTATCGATATTAATTTTGCATACGCCCATAGTTGCGGCTTTGCGTAACATCTCTTCCGGAACGCCTCGTGCATCGCCAATTTTTGCACCATACTGATTTGCCATTTCAACAAACTCACGTGGAACGGAAGACGAACCGTGAAGCACAAGCGGGTAGCCAGGTAATTTTTCCGTAATTTGTGCCAAACGTTCAAAATCCAATTTCGGTTCACCCTTGAATTTATATGCTCCGTGACTTGTTCCAATTGCAACAGCGAGCGAATCACATTTTGTCTTCTCTACAAAATCAACCGCTTGGTCGGGATCGGTGTAAATGCTTTTTTCGGCAACAACGTGTTCTTCAATTCCGGCAAGTTGCCCGAGTTCGGCTTCTACCCAAACACCGCGTTCGTGTGCGTAATCAACTACTTTTTTTGTAAGAGCAATATTTTCTTCGTAAGGCAAATGCGAACCGTCAATCATTACCGAAGTAAAACCTCCGTCAATTACAGCTTTGCAAAGCTCAAAACTATCGCCGTGATCAAGATGAAGAACGACCGGAACGGAAGAATTCTGCACTGCAGCCTCGACCAATTTAATTATGTAATTTTGTCCGGCGTAATTTCTTGCACCTTTCGAAACTTGCAATATTACAGGCGATTTTTCCTCTTCGGCGGCGTCCATTATTCCTTGAACAATTTCCATATTGTTTACGTTAAATGCACCGATTGCATATTTGCCTTCGTATGCTTTATCGAAAATTTCTTTCGGCGTTGTTAGTGGCATAATTAACCTCTTTATTGTTTTCCGTAAAAATACTAAAAAGAAATGAGATGAAATTTATGTTTCCTTTGTAAATTATAGAAATACTCGAAAATCTGTGTTTTATTATTTTTTGTCGCTAATTCGCGAATTTTATTCCGAGCCGTACATTCCTGTTATTTTAACGATTGAAAAAATTAAAATTGCAGCACCAAGCATTTGAGGAACTGTAAGCAAATTACCGTGAACCAAATATTCCAGAAAAATTGCGGTTACGGGGAAGGCAAGTTCTAGTATTGTAGATTCCGATGCGGTAACATATTGCAATCCAATGTAATACAAGTAAATTGCAAGTCCACCGGTTGAAAAAGCGATTGCAATAAAAATCATTGCTTGCTTTTGTGTGATTTGTGTAACCGCGGAAATTTCTCCGCTTGATAAAACAAAAACAAGCATAATCAAAGCGGTGAAATAAAATCTTAAAACCGTAGCGGAAGTAAACGAAACTTTTGAAATTGCTTTTTTGCTTAATACCGTTGAAATTCCGAAACTAAATGCCGCAATTAAAGAAAACAATGAAGCAATTAAAGTTTTGTTTTCGGGGGCAAATTCGGGGAAGGAAAATCCGAACGTTAAAATGTAAGAGCCGGCAATTGCTAATCCGGCGTAGAGAAAAAATTTCTTACTCAATTTTTCTTTAAGAAGAATTGACGCAAGCGAAATTGCAAAAACCGGTTGAAGTTTTTGAATGAGAATTACAATCGAAAGATTAACATAATTAACGTAGAAGAGTGCTTTTGTTATTGCCATTGTTCCGACTGCACCACCAAACAACGCAACGAGAACAAAGGTTAAAATATCTTTCCTCGAAAGAGAAAATATCTCCGACTTATTTTTAATGAAAAACGGAATAAGCAAAATTGAAATAACACTTGATTCAACAAAAACAACAAGAGCAACCGGAAGTGAATTTAATGCAGGACGAAATACAATTCCGTCAACGCCCCATAGCGATGCAGCAATTATTATAAATAGAGGAGCAAAACGTTTCATTAATTTGTTTTCTTGAAATTTGTTTGAAAATTAAATTCTTAAATTTTTTATATTAGCAGTTCAAAATTTTTGTTCTTACCGGAAAGGTGCAGGAGTGGTTGAACTGGCACGCCTGGAGAGCGTGTGAACGGCTACCGCCGTTCCGTGGGTTCGAATCCCACCCTTTCCGCAACAAGCCTTTTGCATTAAAGCAAAGGGCTTTTTTATTTTATTATTCCACCACAAAGTAGCGTCCCGTTTTTATCGTAAAAAACAGCCGATTGTCCGGGAGTAACCGCCAATTTTGGCTCGAAAAAATTTATTTTTAATTCATTCCCAGTAAAATCAATTACTTCAGCAATTGCCGGCGAATCTTTATATCGAATTTTTCCTAAAATCTCATCACCTTTATTTAAGCGGTTTATGGCAACTAAATTCAAATCCGTAATAGTAACTTCTTTGGTGTAGAGTTCTTCTTTTTTGCCAATTTCGATTCTGTTATTTTCCACATCAATTTTTTTAACGTAAACCGGAAAGGGAAAGGTAACGCCAATTCCCTTTCGTTGTCCGATTGTGTAAAATGGTAAACCTTTATGTTTGCCTACAACTTTCCCTTCGAAAATAATATCGCCGCCTTCAACTTCTTTTACTTTTTCGGGAACACGTTCGCGAATAAAGCGTTCGTAATTGTTATCAAAAACAAAACAGATTTCCTGGCTATCCGGTTTATTTGCAACTTGTAATTCGTATTTTTCCGCAATCTTCCGTACTTCGTCTTTCGTGTATTTCCCCAAGGGCAATAATGTTCTGCTTAAACTTTCTTGCGTCAATCCCCACAAAGCGTATGTTTGATCTTTGTTTTCATCTTTTGCTTTTTGTAAATAATATCTTCCGTTTTCGGAATTGTAACCAATGCTTGCGTAATGCCCCGTGGCAATATAAAACGCACCGAGTTCATCGGCGGTTTCCAAAAGTTCTTCCCACTTGATTTTTCTATTGCAAAGAATACAAGGATTTGGCGTTCGCCCTCGCAAATATTCGCTAATAAAATTCGATATTACAACTTCCTCGAATAGTTTCGAAAAATCAACAACTTTGTGTGTAAAGCCAAAACGATTTGCAACAGCCTTCGCATCGAAAATAGCATCGAGTGAACAGCAAGCATTTTCGTGTAACGGTGCGCCGACGGAATCTTCCATATAGCCCCAAGTTTTAATCGTAACGCCAACTACATCGTAGCCTTGCTCTTTAAGCAAAACGGCAACAACCGAAGAATCAACTCCTCCGCTCATTGCTACAACTACTTTATTTTTATCTAAATTTTTCACGCTTTTTTCTTTCTATTAAATTGAAACGCAAAGATACGAAACTCCAAAGGAAAATTGATAAATCGATTTCTAAATTTAGTCTATATTTTGTCTGGAAGCCGAAATAAATTAAATTTACACATTAAACATTAATATAGTTTCAAGAAATTTTAGGAAGTAAAAATGAGGAAGATTTTTTTTAATTCATTTTACATTGCTGGATTTACCTATTACGAAGGAGCGTATGTTTTCGATAAGTTGAAAATCGGCTCAATACTAGAAATAAAACCGGATATTAAAAACAAACACGATGAGTTTGCAGTCGAAATATTATTCGAAGGCAAAAAATTAGGCTATATTCCACGCGAATTTAATAGAGAAGTTGCAATTATTTTACGTGCAGGTTACGATATTTTTGAGGCGGTTGTTCAACAGCTTAACCAGGAAAAAAATCCGGAGCTACAAGTTAAAGTTGGCTTATTTGTTAAAACTAATAAAGATGACATTGATTTGCCTTACTTTGATGAAGATATAATTATTTATGATGAAATCAGAGAAAGTGAAAGTGAGAATTTGGAAGATGATTTTTACCCCGAAATTGACGATGACGAAAACAATGAAAATTATGACGAACCGGAAATTCCGTAATGAAAATGTTTGTTAAAGTTGTACTTTTTTTGCCAACTCGAAAGGCTTTTACTTATTCGGTCCCGGAACATCTTAACGAAAAAGTTGCCTTCGGAAAAAGAGTTGTCGTTCCTTTTGGTAAAAGAATTGTTACCGGAATTATTATTGAAGTAACTGATAAAAAAGAAGAAAATATTGAAGTAAAAAATATTCAAGATGTAATTGATAAAATTCCTGTAATTACGGAAACGCATTACAAATTTTTGCAATGGCTTTCGGATTATTATTTATGCTCACCAGGCGAAGCGTTACGGCTTTCCATTCCTCACGGCTCGGATATTGAAACAAAAAGGATGATAATTTCAAGTCCGGAAATTTGTGCCGAATTATTAAAAAACGAAAAACGCAAAACAACAATTAAAGCACGATTGTTGGAAATTCTTTCCCAAAAAGAAAATCATACAATAAAATCTTTGCAATCCGCCGTTAAGAAGAAAAATATTTATTCACAATTATATTCACTCGAAAAAGAAGGTGCGGTTACAATCCTCGATATTGTTGAAAAACCGAAAGTTAAAATTAAAACGCAGAAGTACGTTAAACTAATGGCTGACGAAAATGAAATTTCTCTTCACCTTCCCGCTCTTGAAAGACGTTCGCCAAAGCAAGCCTTGTTATTGATTTATCTTTCGAACATTGGTGAAGAAATTTCGCTTGCGGAACTGCAAAAGAAAGCAAACGTTTCGGCAACATCAATAAAATCGCTGGGACAAAAAGGTTTGGTTCAAATTTACGATAAAGAAATTGAACGCGTTTACGAAGAAACTTATTCCGAGAAGAAAAAAGAAATCATTCTTAATCAAGAACAGCAAAATGTAATAGAAAATGTTTCCGAATCAATTTCGGCTAATAAATTCAAGGTGTTTCTGCTACACGGAGTTACCGGAAGCGGGAAAACACAAGTTTACATTGAGCTTGCCGCAAAAGTGATTTCGCAAAACAAAAATGTTGTTATTTTAGTTCCCGAAATTTCTCTTACGCCACAAATCACAATGCGATTTCATAATCGATTTGAAGGTAAAGTAGCGGTTTTTCACAGCCGGATGTCGGACGGAGAACGTTACGATGTTTGGCGTGGTGTTCTTGCCGGTAAATATTCAATTGTAATTGGACCTCGTTCCGCACTTTTTGTTCCGATTAATAATATTGGATTAATAATCGTAGATGAAGAACACGATGCAAGTTACAAACAGTACGATAAAACACCACGTTACAACGCTCGCGATTCCGCAATTGTGTTAGCAAAATTTTTTGATGCCCCGATTTTACTTGGTTCTGCAACGCCTTCTGTTGAAAGTATGTACAATGCCGAAAGCGGAAAATACGAATTGCTTCAGCTTACCGAACGAGCGGATAACGCACAAATGCCTTTGATTAAGTTAATTAATCTTAATGCCGAAAGAAAAGCAAACCGCCTTGAAGGAAGTATTTCCAAAACATTACGCGATGCAATTGCAAAAAGATTAGAAAAAGAAGAAGGGGTGATTATTCTGCAAAATCGCCGTGGGTTTGCAACAAATGTTTTTTGCGAGGATTGCGGAAATATTGAGATGTGTCCCAATTGCAGCGTTTCACTTGTTTATCACGTTGCAACAAACGAAATGCGATGTCATTATTGCGGATTCAAAAAACAAGTACCCAAAACTTGCTCGGTTTGCGGTTCGGAAAATCTTAATTTTTACGGAACGGGAATACAAAAAGTTGAGGACGAACTTAAATTTTATTTTCCCGATGCAAATATCAAAAGAATTGACTCGGACTCGATTAATCGAAAAGGAGAACTTGGGTCAATTCTTAATCGTTTTGCAAATGGTGAAATTGATATTTTGGTTGGAACACAAATGGTTTCGAAAGGACTTGATATTTCGAACGTTACGCTTGTCGGAGTTGTTTCCGCCGAAGCAACATTGTGGTTGCCGGATTTCCGAGCGGATGAAAGAACATTCCAATTGCTTACACAAGTTGCAGGGCGTTCAGGTAGAGCGGCAAAACAAGGCGAAGTTTTAATTCAAACCGAAAATCCAAGCCATTTTGTTTTACAACAAGTTTTACGCAATGATTACAAGGCTTTTTACGAACGTGAACTTCAATTACGTAAAAAAGGAGCGTACCCGCCTTTTACGAGATTAGCACTTATTGAAACGAAATCCCCAAATGCAACTGCGTCAAACAGAGCAATAAAAAATTATCACACGTATTTGAAACAAACTGGAAAACACTTGCAAATATTACCACCGAGTGAAGCAATCCTTGCAAAATTAAAAGGAGAATATCGTTTTCAAATATTGATAAAAAGTTTTCGAAGCGTTGACCCTTCGGGGAAACTTTTACACAAAGCAATTCGTGAGGCAAACTCGCTTTACAATGCCCGCTCAAAATTTTCGACTGTAAAATTAATTATCGATATTGATCCTGTTAGTGTACTCTAATAATTGTGAATGTTGAAAAAAAAGGTTAAAAGGGAAAAAGGATAAAAGGAATAAGGGTATAGGGGAATAGGGGGAATATTTTTTGTTGAATGTGTGTAAAGTTTTTTAAATTTCAAATGTTTACTGAACGCTGACAATTGACCGCTGAACGCTAAATTTTTTCCGTTCACCGCTCACTGCTCACCCAAACTCATCCGTGGACTATTAAGAATCAGCGAAAATCATAACAAATAAGAATAAATCAGCGTCCTAAAAAATCGCCCGCTCCGTCAATTCTATGAAATTTTAGGTTGAGGTTAAGGTTGAGGTTGAGAAAATTTGTCATTTCGACGAAGCCGATCCCGACGCGTCGGGAGAGAAATCTTTTTTCG
>CAYZGB010000031.1:0-17198 GCA_964477915.1 uncultured Melioribacter sp.
TTTGGGGTTCGAAACAAGTTGCACAATACGCGGATTTAATTTCCGCACTTATTAGGGCAAAAGCGGATTATCGAATCTTAACGGATATTGATTACAACTACACGCCACCGCTTTCGCCGTTTATCAATATTTTATCAATATTAGGAAAGAAGGCAAAAGATGTTTGAAAATTTAATTATTGTTGATAACCCTTTGGTCAAACGCGAACTTACAGTTCTGCGTGATAAAAATACCGATTCAAAAAATTTCCGTGCTTCCATTGAAAGAATTGCTTTTTCGCTTGCAATTGCATCGAGCAAATTTTTTGAACTTAAAGAATACGAAGTTGAAACACCCTTGGAAAAAACGACGGGATATAAATTCAAAAAGGAAATAATTTTAATTCCCGTTTTGCGTGCAGGATTAAGTTTCCTTCATCCTTTCCTTACTTTAATTCCCGATGCAAAAGTTGGACACATCGGTTTACAACGCGATGAAGAAACTTTAGAACCGGTTGATTACTATTTCAAAGTACCAAAAAATTTAAGCGAATCCGTAACCGTAGTATTAGACCCAATGTTAGCAACAGGCGGAAGTGCAAGTGCTGCTTTATCCGAATTAAAAAAATTCGGTGCAGAAAAATTAATTTTTGTTTCGCTTATTGCCTCACCCGAAGGCGTAAAAAAATTACTTAGCGAACATCCCGATGTGCCGGTATTTACCGCTTCGTTAGATAGAGAACTAAACGAACACGGATATATTTTACCCGGATTGGGTGACGCGGGGGATAGAACTTTTGGCACGTTTTAATACGCTACTAATATTGTTATTGTTTCCCTCTCTTCTTTCCGCACAGCAATTACCCGAAAGAAAAATCGACAGTTACGTTCGAAGCATAATAAACTTAACCGCTAATGAAAATTTCGATTCAGCACAAACTCTAATTAACGAATTTAAATCCGATTATCCCAAATCACCCTTCCCCTTTATTTACGATGCCGCAAATTACATCAATAAAAAATATTCATTAAATAGTCTTTCGTACGAAGATGAAATTTATTTTAACCTTTCGAAAGCAAACGTATTGGCGGATAGTTTAATTACAAGCAATGCTCGAAACATCTGGAATTATTACGCAAAAGCACTTACACTTGGCTACTGGGCTTATTTTGAAGGAATGAAAGAAAATTATTTTTCGGCTTACGATTACGGGACAGATGCACTGAATTATTTTGACAAATGTCTTGAATTTGATTCAACATTTACGGACGCGATCATAGCTAATGCAATTTACAATTATTGGATTAGTGAAAAACTCGGATGGCTTCCTTTTGTTAGCGATAAAAGAAAAGAAGCAATTGAAAATCTAAAAAAATCAATTAAAGAAGACAGTTACAACGAAAACATTGCAGCGGTTTCTTTATTCTGGATTTTAATGAATGAGAAGAATTACGACGAAGCACGTGAAATTATTGCATATCAATCGGGTAAGTATCCGCAAAACCGCTATTTAATTATGGCTTACGCTAATGTAGAAAAACACTTTGATATTAAAAAATCCATTTTACTTTACAGAACAGCATTACAATTAACACTTGCAAAACATAGGGAGAACAAAATCAACGAAATAATTTTAAGACATAAAATTGCAATGCTTGAATTAAAATTAAAAAATTACGATAATGTTTTGGAACAATGTAAAAAGATATTAAGTTATAATTTAAGTAATTACGAAAAATCGAAATTAGAAGACAGATTAGAAAAAATTAATCAATTAAAAACGGATGCCGAAAGAAGAAAAAATATTGCGGAAAAAAATTGACGAAGCGGAATATAACCGATTGCTGAATGAATTGCTTTCGATAAGCAGAAAAAACCTTAAAAATATTGACGAAGATTTAATTCGTCGCGGGTTTAAGGTTGCTTTCGAAGCACACAAGAACGATTATCGTGCATCCGGCGAGCCTTATTTTTATCATCCTTTTGAAGTTGCCAAAATTGTTGCTCAAGAAATGGCAATTGACGATTATTCCGTAGTTGCCGCTCTTTTACACGATGTTGTGGAAGATACAGAAATCAGCCTCGAATTTATTCGTAAAGAATTTGGTGAAACAATTGCCGAAATTGTAAACGGCGTTACAAAAATCGGTGGAATTTTTAAAGGACACGATATTAATCAAGCGGAAAATTACCGCAAGCTTTTGCTTTCGATGGTAAATGATATTCGTGTAATTCTTGTAAAATTTGCCGATAGATTACACAATATGCGAACGCTTGATTATGTTCGTCCCGAAAAGCAAAGACGAATAGCACGCGAAACATTGGAAATTTACGCACCATTTGCCAATCGTTTTGGCTTGGGTAAAATAAAATGGGAGCTTGAAGATTTATCCTTTAAGTATTTAAACCGCGAAGCATACGATGAACTCGTAAGTAAACTAAAAGAAAAACGTGAAGAGCGCGAAAAATATATTCAAGAATTTATTAAACCTATTAAAGCAAAACTCGAAGCGGAAGGATTTAAATTCGAAATTGCCGGTCGTGCGAAACATCTCTATTCAATTTATCGAAAAATGATTAAACGGAATACTACCTTCGAAAACATTTTCGATTTATTTGCAATCCGAATTATTTTGGAAAGCGACGACCCCAACCAGTGTTATTATGTTCTTGGAATTATTAACCAAATGTACACTCCTGTACCTGATCGTTTTAAAGATTATATTGCTATTCCCAAAAAGAACAACTACCAATCACTTCACAACACGGTAATAAATCACGACGGAAGACGAGTAGAAATACAGATACGTACAAGGAAAATGCACGAAATAGCAGAGCGAGGCGTAGCTGCTCACTGGAAATACAAGGAATCAATTGTAAGTTCCGACAAGGAAATGGAGGAATGGGTTACTTGGATTAGAGATATTTTCGAAAACGCATCCAAAGATGAAGCAACACGAGAGATCCTCCAAAGCTTTCAAATGAATTTGTATCAGGACGAAATTTACGTCTTTACACCAAAAGGCGACTTGATGCGATTACCTTACGGTTCTACACCTGTTGATTTTGCTTATGCAATCCACTCTAAAATCGGGGAAACGTGCATTGGTGCAAAAGTTAATGGGAAAATCGTTCCGTTAAATTCCCAATTACGAAGCGGTGATGTTGTTGAAATTATTACTTCCAAAAATCAACGCCCAAACGAAAACTGGCTTCAATTTGTTAAAACACATAAAGCTAAAAATCAAATAAGAAGATACATCAATCGCCAAGACGAAGAAATTGTTCAATACGGGAAAAAACTTTGGGAAAAGAAATTAAAGAAAATGAAGCTTTCTTTTTCCGATAACGAAATTCAAAAACTGAGTAATAAATTACATTTCGATAGCACACGTCACTTTTTCAAAGCAATTGGGAATGGCGAAATTGATTTGGACGAAGTTTTCAAATCTTCCGAAAAACAAGAAGAAGAAAAAAGCGAACCGGAATTCGATAAATTCGCAAATGTAGCTCGCCAAAAAGCCGGAGGCGTTGTAATTGAAGGAGAACATAAAGGAATAGTTTATCATTATGCTAATTGCTGTAACCCAATTCCTGGCGATGATATTATTGGCTACGTTACAATTAATAGAGGAATTACAATTCACCGAAAAACGTGTAAAAATTTAATTAGTCTCGCTAAAAAAAATCCCGAAAGATTAATTCCCGTTAATTGGCCAACCAAACACGAAAATACTTTCATCGCGGCAATTTCTTTGCAAGGCGAAGATAACCCCGGAATATTAAAAGATATTTCGAACAGCATAACCAACTACAAAAACACAAATATTCATTCGATTAACATTAAAACCGAAGATAGTTTCTTTTCCGGCTACTTAACCGTTTACGTTGAAAATCTCGAACATTTAAATCATTTAATTTCACGATTAAAGAAAATCCATGGAGTTTTCCAAGCCGAAAGAATGATTAGCGGAAATCAAAAGGAACTACAATAAATTGAGTAGAGATAGTTTCCCACGTTACATTGCAATTGATTACGGTACAAAAAGAATTGGCATCGCAGTTAGTGATCCACTGGAAATTATTGCCACACCACTTGTAACACTTAACAACGACGATAAATTTTGGAAATTATTCAAAGAAAGCATTTCCAACCTTAAAATAAAGGCTTTTGTACTCGGCTATCCATTAAAAGAAAATGGTGAAAAATCGATAATTACAGAGAAAGTAGAAAAATTTGCCGAGCAACTACAAAAAAAATTTGGGAAAGAAGTGATTTTTGTTGATGAAAGATATTCGTCATCTATTGCAGAAGAACAAATTGTAGAAAGTGTAAAATCAAAAAAGAAAAGACAAAACAAAGCATTAATAGATAAAACCGCTGCTGCTGTAATTTTGCAAACATTTTTAGATTCGAAATAATTTAGAACAAAATAATAAAAACAAAATGGACGGAAAAAACACTTCACGAGATGAACGAGAACTAAATTGTATTTTTAAGATTGAAGAAATTCTAAAACAGAAGAATATTACAATTGACGAAAAGTATCAAAGAATTGTAAACAATATACCGGAAAGTTTTTCCCACCCGGAACTTGCCGCCGCACAGTTGAGTATTGAAAACAAAGTTTTCAGAACATCGAATTTTAAATATTCACAATGGATTATTTCCTACCCTATTATTGTTCAAGGTGAAGAAGCCGGTGTGCTTACTGCCATTTACAGAAAAAATCCTAACAAGGATGGCGATGACCCTTTTACGGAAAAAGAGAAAAAATTTATCGAAACAATTGCAAACAGACTTTCGCATTTTGTTCTTTATCAAGATTTGAAAAATATTTTTTCCGATTTATCCACAGCAACAAAAAAGCAGAAAAAACCGGAATGGCAAGTAATTCTCTCAACGTTACGACGCATCGACCCGCCGTTGTTTATGCAAATTCTTAGAAAAATTTTACAATTGCTTTCATCTCGCGGTGTTGAAGATGCGAAAAGATTAATGGAGCAATCTTACTTCGGCGATGATGAGGAAGTTGTCGATGAAAACCGTCCGATGAAAAGGAAAAAAATTAATGCATACGATGATTACATTCAGGAAATAATTTCGCTTGCAAATAATAATCTTAAAGATGCGGAACTTTGGGAAAAAATTGAAGAATGGTTGTTGCTCAATAAAGCTATTCCGTTAATTAAAACACTTGAATCGGAAAGCACATCGCTAACCGAAATTTCCGAGGCGATTAGAAAATATTTTCATCTTGCACCCGAAAAAATTAGATTAACCGAAGGATTAATTAAAGGTCTTCGTGTTTCGCTTCTTCGCAGATTTTTCTCGGAAGATTTGCGTTTTATTTCCGTTGCAAAAGAAGCGGTTAAATTAACCGATTTTTACGATTTAATTGATAAAATGATTTTTGTGCCGTCAAGCCACGGAAAACTCGGTGGTAAAAGTTCAGGATTATTTGTTGCAAGCCGCATTATCAATAAAAAAGCACAAACCGATGATCTGCTTGGTGAAATCAAACATCCGAAAACTTGGTATATGGCATCCGATGGAATTCTCGCTTTTATGCATTACAACGATTTGGAAGAGATGCTCGAATACAAATACAAAGGGATTGATGAAATTCGCTTTGAATACGACCACGTAATTCAAATGTTTAAGAATGCTCAATTCCCGCCGGAAATTGTTCACGGACTTTCTCTTGCTCTTGATGATTTTGGCGAAACCCCGATTATTGTTCGCAGTTCAAGTCTGCTCGAAGATCAAATCGGTGCTTCGTTTTCGGGAAAATACAAATCGTTATTCCTTGCAAATCAAGGAAGCAAAAAAGAACGACTCGAAGATTTAATGGATGCAATTGCCGAAGTTTACGCTTCGACTTTTGGACCTGATCCAATTGAATACCGTGCCGAAAAAGGCTTGCTCGATTTCCACGAAGAAATGGCAATTATGATTCAGGAAGTAGTTGGAACAAAGGTAGGGAAATATTTCTTGCCATCATTTGCCGGAGTTGCTTTTAGCAATAATGAATTCCGCTGGTCGCCGAGAATTAAAAGAGAAGACGGACTTGTTCGAATTGTTCCGGGACTTGGAACACGAGCAGTAGATAGAATCGGCGAGGATTATCCGATTTTAGCTTCGCCCGGGCAACCGAATTTGCGAGTAAACGTTTCGTTCGATGAACATATTCGATATTCGCCTAAAAATATTGACGTAATAAATCTTGAGACTAATAAATTCGAGACAATCTCATTTGAAAAACTCGTACGTGAGCACGGAGACGATTATCCCGCAATAGAAAAAATTGTTTCAATTATTCAGCAAAAGAATTTACGGCAACCTTCGTTAATAAGCACCGATTTCGAAAAGGAAGATTTTGTAGTAACTTTTGAAGGATTGTTTAAGAACCAAAAGTTTTTGCAAAAAATAAATCGTGTTTTACACACATTGCAAAAAGCTTTCCGTTCGCCCGTAGATATTGAATTTGCCTCGAACGGAAAAGATTTGTATTTGCTACAATGCCGTCCGCAAAGTTTTTGGAATATTCAAGCACCGGACGAAATTCCGAAAAACATTCCCGAAAACCGTTTGTTTTTCAAGGCTTCTAAACACGTATCAAACGGCAAAGTTGAAAAAATTAGGTACGTTGTTTACGTCGATCCAATAAAATATACACAAGCAGAAGATTACGAAACGCTTGTTACCATTGGGAAAATCATTGGTAAATTAAATTCTGTTTTACCTCGTCGTAAGTTTATTCTTATTGGTCCCGGAAGATGGGGAAGCAAAGGCGATATTAAGCTTGGCGTAAGAGTTACATATTCCGATATCAATAATACCGCAATGCTTGTTGAAGTTGCAAAGAAAAAAGGGCGCTACTCGCCCGATTTATCTTTCGGCACGCACTTCTTTCAAGATTTGGTTGAAGCGGAAATTCGTTACCTACCGCTTTATCCGGACGAAGAAGGTGGTTTTTTGAACGAAGACTTTATCGACAAAATGGAAAACGTTTTACCAATTGTTTTACCCGAATTCAAAGAGTATTCCGATTTTGTAAAAATTATTGATTTTTCGAAACTTGGAACAAATGCTTTTCTTACCGTACTAATGAATGCCGATGAAGATAAAGCCGTTGGAATTATTGAAGGAGATGATTTTAAGCTCGAAGTAAACACAGAAAGCGATTGTGAAAAAGATAAATTAACAATCGAAAAAATGTTCGATTTGCTTTCAAGCGAAATTCAAAAACATTTTAAAATCAACACTCTTTATTACACACTTGATAAAAACTCGATAAAAATTTATCTAAAACCAGATGACTTATCGGATAAAATTTCCTCTTGGTTACTTGGCTGGATAAATGCTTTTATTTCTGTTATAAAAAATGAAAACAGACAAACAATAATCGAAATTGTTGAAATTGAAGACAAACCGCCAAAAGAAGCACGGAAAGTATTATGATTTATGTAGTTAATTATGATAACAGCAAACGAAAAAATTTGTATTCCAAATTAGAAGAACTGGACGCAGAATTTGAAGTCGGATTAAATGAAACCCAAATATTAAAAGCCGATAAAATAATTTTACCGGAAACCGAAAGTCCGTTTAAGGCTTTGAAAAAAATTCATTTTAGCAATCTACACAGTGTGTTGAGAATGTTTACCGGCAAAATACTCGGCGTAGGTTCTGGCTTTTTATTGATGTTGGAAAAATGTAACGAAAAACCGTGCTTTGGCTTTTTCCCATTTCAAGGGAAATACAACGAAAGATTAGATTTGTGGGAAGTTTACGATAACACCGGAAGTTTGAGAACGGATGCAATTTACTGTGATGATAGATTTATGGGCGTGCTGCTAATGGAAGAATCAACAATTGATGAGGCATTAAAAAAATTTATTGAAATGTGAGATTGAGTTTTCGGGGAATTTTTATCACAATCTTATATGTCAAATTTTCTATCTTCTGAAAATCTCTACTTCGACGGCTTACTCCCAAATATCATTTTTTCTCAACCTCAACCTTTACCTCAACCTATTACTAAAAACTCCACTTGAATTGAGCGTAATAAAATGAACCGAAGTTGCCCCATTCTGTATTGTTTTTACCAACAAAAAATTGTCCAAGCAGAAGCAATTCCGCATTATCCGAGAGTGAGAAATTTACATTTGGACTTAAGTAAAATGAATTATCAAGCGGATTGTAAATTGAAGAAAAATCAATTTTTACAAGTGGCGTAAGCGGATAAGATATTTCTCCGAAAAGAGAATATTTTGAAGGCGAGAGATTTTTAGCATTGTATTCGTTCGAAAACAAAGAGCCGTTCCACCTAATATTTTCAGTAGCACCGGCACTATTGTACAAAAATTCGAAATGAACAAACAAGGAATTTTCAAATGTGTAGTTTGTACTTACCGCCGCAATTAGAACACCGGTAGTATCGGTAAAGTTATTTTTATCTCTAAAATAAGTTGCCTCGCCGTAAAAACCTGCACCGGAAATATCGCCCGCATAACCGAAACCAAGTACGTAATCATTTATCATTCTTCCCGCAAAAAATTGAAAATCGTAATCCCATTTGTTCAAATGCAAAATTCCCGCATAGGTCGGGTCTTTATCCAAATTAAGCGAGTAAACAATTTCGAATGAAGAAGCGTAACCGAAATAATATTGAGCACGTACTGCGTCTGAACCACGTTTTTCGAAATAACTGAAATTCAGATAGGAAGCGGAATTGAAAATATCATTAGGCGTCCAAACCATATTAATTCCAAGGTTTACTCGTTGTCGTCCGATTTGAAATTCAAAATTTCCGTTTGTGTAAAAAATGTTTAATCTATCAATTTGCGAATAAATTGCGTACGAAGTTTCGCTTGTCCAAAGCTTACTTAAATCAAATAATCCAACATCTTTTGTAAGCGAGGCGGAATATCCAGGAATGCGTGAATTAAAATTTCCGTAATCTGCAATATTTCGTAAGCCCAAATTGAATGTAAGATTTTCGCCGTAATACATTGAGAAGTTAATTCTGTTAACGGTTGTTCCGTTCATCCAATATTCATTTAAATTTTTCTGTTGCCAAAGTGTTTGTAAATTTTGGAAGTAACCACCTACTTCAAATTGCGTTTGCGAAAATAAAATTAAAGGGAACAAAACGTAAAAAACGAAAATTAATTTTTTCATTTTATTACTTCGTCCTTAATTACTTTGCCATCGTCAAGCGTAACTATGCGTCGAGCTTTTTTCATTACTCGTGCATCGTGTGTTGCAAAAATAAAAGTTGTGTTTTCATCTTCGTTTAGGGCAAGCATAATATCAAGCAGATTTTCTGTGGAAGCGCTGTCAAGATTTGCCGTCGGCTCATCTGCAAGCACAAACTTCGGTTTGGATGCCAAAGCACGTGCAACTGCTACGCGTTGCTGTTGTCCGCCGGAAAGTTCACCCGGACGATTATTAGCCCGCTCTTTTAATCCGACTTTTTCAAGAAGTTCCAACGCACGCTTTTCCCGTTCTTCTTTCGGCTTATCTTGTAATTCCATAATAAATTCAATGTTTTCCTTTGCCGTTAAAACCGGAATTAAATTATACGCTTGAAAAACAAATCCAATATTACGCAAGCGGAAATCAATTACATCTTTTCCGTTTAATTCCGAAAGCACGGTTCCTTCAATAATTACTTTTCCTTCACTCGGTTTATCCAAGCCACCGAGAAGATTAAGCAACGTTGTTTTTCCACAACCCGATGGACCAACAAGAGCGGTAAATTCACCTTTTTCGAACTTCAAATTTACATTGTTAATTGCGTGAACAGGAACAGCCGTATCTTGATATGTTTTATATAAATTAATTGTTTCAATAACGCTCATCTCGTTTTCCCTTTTATTTTCGGTTAATTTATAATCTTGTTGCTTCGGACGGATTGATTTTTAAGGCTTTGCGTGCCGGGAAAATTGAAGCAACAAACGCAGCAAGAATAATCAAAAGGGCAATCAGAAAATAATATTCAGCGTGAAGTTCGGGACGAACAATCGGTGAATAGCCCCACGAACTTAATCCTTTCGATAATTCCGAAAGATCGATACCGATTTTATTGGTGATAACAATAATCACCGCCGCAAGTGTAATTCCGGCAAAGGCTCCGGTAAACGAAAGAAAAAATGTTTCTAATAAAATCATTAAAAATACTTTTCCTCGGTTCATTCCAATTGCCATTAACACTCCTATTTCCCGTTTGCGTTCCATAACGGACATTAGCATTGTATTTACTACTCCAAATCCAACCGCCACCAAAATAATCATCAGAAAAATCATATTAAATTCCATCGTCATCTGATTTATCATCTTTAACATCGGTTCTATTTCGTCCCACGTTCGTACCGCAAGTTCACCGCTTTGAATTTCAGCGGCAAAAATTTGCTTGATTTTATTGGCTACGGATTTAGTTAAATCGTTGTGCTTCAGTAAAATTGCTATCTCGGTTGCTTCCGTCGGATTTATTTCAATCAAGTTTGCCAAATCTTTTTTCCGTACAAAAACATTTCCTTCTTCAAAAATTGAATTGTGTGCATCGAAAATTCCAGCAACTCTAAATAAACCGGACGTAATGTTTCCTTCGGTATCCTGCAAAGTAATTACAACTTTCGATTTCGGTTTTACGTTTAATTTTTCCGCAAGTTTTTTGCCTAACACAATTGGATTTTTGATTTTCGGATTAAAATACTTCCCAGCGTAAACTTTTGAGTGAATATCGGTAACTTGTTTTTCAGTTTGCGGGTCAACTCCGTAAACGTAAACGCCTGTTCCTGTTTCCGCAGTAGCAATCATTGCTTGAAGACGCAAACGCGAACAAACGCCTTTTACTTCCGGCAGTTGGGAAATTTTACTGATTTTATCTTTAACATTCCTAATTCGGTATTCAATTTCGTCGTTCAACAAATATTTGGGATTTTGAATCTGAATATTTGAAACATAAGTATTTATCGAGTTCGAAATTTGCTCTTGTGCCATTCCGTTTGAAAAAGCCATATAAAAAATTCCGCCTGTTAACCCAGATGCAATACTAAAAATAACAAGCGAACTGCGAAATTTATTTCTAAATACATTTTTCCACGAAAGAGAAATAAGCATTAATCAACCTCTCAAACCTTTGATTACATTAAATTTTAAAACCGAAACAAGTGGATAAATCGCTGCCAAAATTACGATTACGGAAACGTTAGCAAATTGATTAAGAAAAATTTCGCTTTTAACGGAAAATGGTAAAATAGGCTCAACGCCAAAGCGTCGAAGCGATTCGGCAATTTCACCGGTTAAAGGAATTGGATGGAAATGCAAATAGTAAATTACTGGAAATATAATTAGGAAGCCTAAAATTGAAGATACTATTCCAATAATTATCGTTTCCCACGAAAGCATCGAAAGTAGTACGGTTTTTCGCATTCCAACCGAAATCATTACGGCAAATTCTTTTCTACGCTCCAACGTCATCATCATTACCGTTCCGAAAACACCGAAGCCGATAATCATATACAAAATTGCCAACATTATTTTGCCTCCCATATTATCGGTTTCGATTGCTTGAACCATTTCGGGATTAAGTTCTTGCCAAGTCATTGCTTCGTAATTTTTACCCAATGTTTTCGCAAGTTCCGTTGCGGTTTCTTTCGTTTTGTTTTCATCTTTTAACATAAGCGAAACCGATGTAACACGATTTTCAGTTCCGTAAAAAAATCCCGCAAGTTTCAAAGGCATAATTACAATTTGTCTATTCATTTCATCAATAGGTAAATTGATTAATCCAGAAACGGGAAATTGCCAAGCCGCAGTAATTCCGTGATAACCTTGTCCTAAAAGCACAACCGTATCCCCGACATCGACATTAAGATAGCGAGCAAGTTTGTAGCCAATTACAATCGTCGAATCGTTATTTGTAATGTAGCGTCCCTTAATTATTTTCGAAGGATAATCGTAAAGTTCAATTTCCTTTTGTGGTATAGTTCCAACTACAAACGAACCTTTTGTTTTTTTACCGGAAGAAACAAGTGCAAACGATTCAAGACGCGGAATATAGAAAGCAATGTTCTTGTTTTTCCTAATCTTTTTTGTGAATGAGGAGTCGTAAATAAAAGTATTGTTAAGAGATTTGTCTTCCCAATAACCGTTTTTGTGAATTTGCACATAGCCGGTTGAAAGTTTAACTGCATTCGAAATCATATTTGCGTAAGAGCCTTTTTGCATTGAGCGGGTAAAAAGTGCCAACACAAATGCAAGCATAATCGAAAGCATTGTAATAACCGTGCGGGTTTTGTTACGCCAAATATTCCGCCACGCCATTTTTATAACGGTTACTTTCATCTTAACGGACGCGTTTAATATTTTTTATTGAAAAGAAACTTGATGGAATAGGCTTGTTAAATTCAATTTCGAGAATTTGAAAAATTGTTTTGTAGCCTTCTTTATCTGCCGGAAACATTGTTAAAACAGTTGGAATTGTTCTTCCGCCAATCTTTTTAATTTCGCTTCCGTATTGTGTATTTTTTAATTCTCCGGTTTCATCATAGTATTCGGTTTTAAGCATAAAATATTTGTTCTTCGCAATCCACATAATTATTTTGCCCCAAACAACCGTGGCATCGGGCTTTGGCGTTAATTCAATTTTCCAGCAATCGTATCCCGAAACTTTTTCTTCGCCGATAATTTTATGTGTGTAATCATCAACAATCGATGACTCTTTAAGCAAATCATCATTAGTAAAATCAGAGCCCATCCACGATTGCATCATCATCGAAGGCGGTAATTTTATTAAACGCCCGATTGAAGGAAGCCAATTCCACATTTCATTTTTGCGTTTTAAGAAAACTTGTCCTTTTTCGCGTGCGGGGGAAAGAATTAGAATTAAATAATAATCATTTCCTTTTGACCAAGTTTTCATCGTAACTTCGCGTTTCCAATCGGGACGAACAACAATCATCTTGCTTTTGCCGTGCGATGTTTTTCCCATTATCAAATCATTTGCACGGCGGACAATTTCGGTAGCATTTTGAGAGAAAATTAAACTTGACATTGACACAAACAAAAGAAAGGATTTAAAAATTTTCAACAACATTCGACATTCCTTTTTTAATTGTCAAAAAAGTAATTCATATTAACTTTGAAATTAATAACAAATTTAATCAATGAAAATCAATAAGTTCTGAAAATATTTTATTTTGTATTACTTTTCCGTTTAATTATATTTTAGTTTATATCAAAATTGATTTGTAAAAGTGGAAAAAGACAAAACGAAAATAGAAAACGAAAACGAAGTAGTGAATTTTTCTATCTTAAAAGATTTGTTTGAAGCAAAACCTTATTTTTTCGAAGATTGCTTTTTTATTGTCTCAAATAATTCAGTTGATAATCCGGAACTTTATTTCGGAAACATTGAAAAAATTAGCGGTTATTCTATTCAAGAAATTCAAGCACTTCCAAATGGATTTCAATCATTAATTCACCCTGAGGATATTGAAAATTACAATAAACACATTCTTGAACTTGCAAGTAAAGGAACGGAAGAATTTTCAGAGCATATTTTTAGAATTATTACTAAAGAAGATGAAATAGTTTGGCTTAAAGAAAAACTTTACGTAAAAAACGATATTAACGGAATTAAGTTCGAAAAATTCATTTGCGATGTTTCTTCATTTAAGAAAAAAGAAGAGGAACTTCTCAAGCAATATTTAACGGCAAATGAACAGAATAACATTAAAGATAAATTTATTTCTATTATTGCACACGATTTAAGAGCACCGTTCACAAGCTTAATTGGCTTTTCCGAAATTTTACTTAACGAGCCGGATTTAGCACCCGAAGAACGAGAAGATTACTTAAAATATATTTACGATGCCGCACAAACGCAGCTTGCATTAGTTCAACATTTGCTCGATTGGTCAAGATTGCAATCCGGTAAAATTGAAGTTGAGCCGGCACGATTAAATGTTAAAATGGCGGTTTCTAACGCAGTCGCTTCACTTACCGGTGCTGCTGTTCGCAAAGGTGTAGATATTGAAATCGATATTGACGAAAACCTTTATTTTTATGCCGACCCAAAACTTATTGACAGAGTAATTGGGAATTTATTAAGCAATGCTCTAAAATTTACCCCAACGGGAAAGAAAATTTATGTAACTGCAAATTATTACGGCAAAGATAAAATTGAAGTAATCGTTAAAGACGAAGGCGTTGGAATAAAAGAAAGCGATAAACACAAAATTTTTAAGCTTGGTGAAAAACATACAACAACCGGAACAGCAGGCGAAAAAGGAACAGGTTTAGGTTTAACTTTAGCAAAAGAAATTGTAGAAAAACATGGCGGTGAAATTTGGTTCTTCTCCGAGGAAGGTAAAGGAACGGAATTTCACTTTACTATTCCGGAAGCAAAACAAATTTTTCTAATTGTTGATGATGACAAACGTGCACGTGAATTGTTCAAAAAACATATAAAAAATACTTTCCCGGATTCCGAGATAATTGAGGCGGATAACGGCTACGAGGCTTTAAACGAAGCGTACAAAAAAATTCCTTCAATGATTATTCTTGACCACGATATGCCTTTGATGAACGGAATTCAATTTTTAGAAGTAATTAAAAAAAATGCAAAACTTAAAAATGTGCCCGTAATTATTATTTCGGCAGCATTGGATGAAGAAACAATTTCGAATTACAAAAAGCTTGAAGTGAGCGAAATCATTGAAAAACCTTTTGAAACAACTAAATTTCTTGAAGTAATAAAAATTTTTAATTAAAAAGGAGGAGTTTTTATGAGGGGCGAAAAATTTTGGTTTGCCTTTTATACAAAACCACGTCACGAATTTAAAGCGGAAATGGAAATTCAATCTCTTGACGTTGAAGTTTTTTTACCTGCAATTACTGTGGTTAGACAATGGAGCGACAGAAAGAAAAAAATTACTGAACCTTTATTTAAAAGTTACATTTTTGCTAAGTGTAATGAGAGGGAAAGATTTGAAGTTGTTAAATTAAAAACAATTGTAACTAATGTTCATTTTGGAAATAAACCTGCTGTTGTTCCGGATTGGGAAATTGAAGGAATAAAAAAAATGCTTTCTTCTGATGTTGATATTAAAATTATTAACGAAATTAGAATTGGAGAACCTGTTAAAATTGTTGACGGACCTCTTGCGGGAATGATTGGAATTGTAAGTGATTCACGTAAAGGCGGAAAAGAAGTTGCAATTTCAATTGAAATGTTAAATAGAACGGTTGTTGCAACAGTTCCCGTTGCTGATGTTGAAATTTTGAAGGCTGGTTAATGAGTAAGATAAACACTCTAAAAAAAAACGATAGCGAAATAATCGGATTTTATTTGGTTTCGGCTGTTGAAGAAAAGGAAACCAAAACAGGAAAACGTTACCTCGATTTTGTCCTTGCTGACGATACCGGAAAAATAGTTGCTAAGCTATGGAATTACGACAACACAAAACATCTTTTCAAAAAGGGCGACATAATAAAAGTTAAAGGAAAAATCCAAGAATTTGCCGGTAAATTACAATTTATTATTGAACGGATTAGACAATCAAAACCGGAAGACAATATTTCGAAATCCGATTTTGTTAAAATATCGAAAAGAAATTTATCCGAAATGGAAGCCGAACTCGACGCTACAATTTCTTCGGTAAAAAATCCATTCCTAAATAAATTGCTTCGGAAAATTTTTTCCGGTGAACGATTGGAAAAATTCAAAACAGTTCCGGCTGGCAAATCTTGGCATCACGCTTATATTCACGGACTTTTAGAACATACTTTGGAAATAGTAAAAATCTGCAATCTCGTCTCTACTTTTCATTCAGAGATTAATCGCGATTTATTAATTGCCGGAGCATTGCTACACGATTTCGGAAAAACCGTTGAACTCGAAGGTGGCGAAGAAGAAATTAATTACACCGATAAAGGAAAACTTCTGGGACACATTGTAATAGCCGCGATGGAAATCGAAAAGGCAGCAAGCGAAATTGAAGATTTTCCGGAAGAATTAAAAACGGAACTTCAACATCTTGTGTTAAGTCACCAAGGGAAATTGGAATTTGCTTCCCCCGTTGTACCAAAAACAATTGAAGCAATTACGCTTTATCACGCTGATGAATTAAGTGCAAAAGCAAACGCTTACAAAAATGCAATTCTTTCCGAACAAAACAACGAGAGCAATTGGACTATTTTTGTTCGTCTTGCCGAAACGGATTTATATATTTCAAACAATTTCAGAGGTAACAAATGAAAAAAATTCTAACTTTTTCGTTAATTTTTCTTTTCGGTTTAACCCTTTCATTAAAAGCTTCCGACGATGTTAAAAGTTATCTAACAAAAGCAGATTCATTAAATGCTCTTTTCCAGTACGAGGATGCGTTAAAAGTTTTGGAAAAGGCTAATAAAAATTTCCCCAATAATTGGGAAATAATTTGGCGAATGAGTCGTGAACACGTTTACATTGCTAATTTTCTTAAAGATGATGACGTACGAGAAAAAGAATACACAAAAGCAAGAGATTTAGCTACCCAAGCAATTAAACTTGCTCCCGATAAATCTGTAACATATTTAAGACGTGCAATTGCAAATGGAAAAATAGCATTGTTCAAAGGTGTATTTTCTGTTGGCGATATTGTAAACAGCGTAAAAGCCGATTTGGAAAAAGCTATAAAACTTGGCAACGGCGGAAATTATGTACAAGCGATTGCTCATTATGTTTTAGGACGAACTCACGCAAAAGTTAGCGAAAAATGGAAACCCGCACGTTCGGTTCTGGGACTCGGCTGGGCGGATTTAGACATCGCATTAAAGGAATACGCAACCGCCGAAAAACTTTATCCGGGATTTGCAATGATTCATTTCGATTATGCAAAAGCTTTAATGCGTGCAGAAAAATACAAAGAAGCAAAAGCGGAATTGGAAAAAGTTCTCGCGGCAAAAATTCTTGATAAAGAAGACCCACAAAGGAAAGAAGAAGCAAAAGAATTGTTAAAAGAAGTTAACGAAGAATTGGAATAATCTTACTCAATTCCTCTCCTAAATTTGTTACTCCGTCCGAAACTGAGTTTCGGACGGAAATAACATCCGAAATTGTATTTCGTAAAGTCCCGTAGGGACGGCACATCTTTGTAGTAAAAAAGGGAAAAATTGTCATTCGAACCCTGATTCCGATACATCGGAAGAAGGGGTGAGAAATCTT
>CAYZGB010000032.1:0-9599 GCA_964477915.1 uncultured Melioribacter sp.
GAAAATAAATCCGAAAGTTCTGTGGCTTCAGCTCGGAATTCGAAACGACGAAGCGGTCCAGCCGGCAATCGATACCGGAATAAAAGTAATTCAAGATACTTGCATTAAGGTTGAGTTTTTCAGATGTTTTTAGTAGCGGTAAATCAATGAACACGAGCCGTTATTTTCTCATACTATTGATTTTATTGGCTTCGACGTTTTATACTCAAACACGCACTAAAAATAAAAACGCAAAATTTATCGTTGGCGATATTAAAATTTTCGGGAACGAAACTACAAAAGATTACATCATTCTTGACGAATTACCGTTTTCCGTAGGCGATACGATTACTTACAAAGATTTGGATTACGCAAAAGAACGTGTTTACAGCCTTAAACTTTTCTCGTTTATCGATTTTGTTACCGATAACAAAAACCCGAAGCGGATAATTATTCTTGTTAAGGAAAGTTGGTACATTTTCCCAATTCCGTTTATTGTTTTCCGTAAGAACTCTATGAAATATTCAAATTACGGAATAAATTTTCTATGGAAAAATTTCCGCGGACGAAACGAAACAATAAACGCAGTTTTATCATTGGGTTTCGACCCTATTTTTCAAGCAAGTTATTTTAATCCTAATTTTATTAAGCGAAATCTACGTTTCGGTTTCGGTGGCGGTATTGTTAGTGAGCTTAACAAAAGTCTGTTTTTCGAAAACGAAATTGCAAAAGAAGAATTTTCAACACGTTCATTTTTTGTAACGACATCAATAGGTTCGCGTCTTTCGTTAAACGAAACCCTTGATCTTAACGTTGCATACCGCTATTACTATTTGAATAAATCTTACGCAAACCAATATTTCGGTTCAAGAAAAAATAACGAATATTCGATTTCACTTTCCCTTGCATACAAGTACGATTCGAGAAACCTTTCATTTAATCCGACAAACGGAAGTTATTTTTCCACCTCGCTCGGGTACAATTACTATCCGCAAGTAGTTACAGAAAACAAATTCCCAGGTTTTGCTTTGCTTTCTGCCGAATACAGAACATTCAGAACTATTGCCAAAACATTAATTTTACGTGGTAAAATCAAAGCGAACCTTACACCCTACAAAAATTATTTACCGTATTACGATAAATTTTATTTCGGCTACACAAATTACATTCGCGGACATTCTAACGATAAAACAGAAGGAAACAATTATTTTTTGGCTTCCGCAGAAATTGCACTTCCTATTTTTAGCAATAAGCGAATCTCATTCGATTTACCGGTTATGCCAGCTGCACTTACATCATTTCGCTTCGAAACTCAGCTTGTGTTTTTCTTTGATGCCGGTAAGACATTTGATACTTTCGAAAAGTGGAAAATCCCTTACGGCTTCGGTGCCGGAGTTTACTTGTTCTTTATGCCGTTTGATGTCGTTAGATTTGAATTTGCTTTAAACGAAAATTTAAATTGGGAGTTTTTGATTGGAACAGGTTTTCCATTCTAATATTGAATTATTTTTTACTGAAAAGGTTGAGAATAATTATTTTTTTCTTGATCATCAGGAAACAAAACACGCCGTTTCCGTTTTGCGTAAGAAAAATGGGGATGTAATTTATGCTACCGACGGCAAGGGCAATATTTTCAAGGGTTTAATTATGTCGGTTGAGAATAAAATATTGTCTGCCACAATTGTAGAGACTTATTATTACGAAAAAAAATTCCCCGATATTACTTTCTTTGTCCCGCTTTTACGAAATAAAGAACGAATGCGTTTTGCACTCGAAAAACTAACCGAATTGGGTTTTACCAACATCGTTGTTTACAGTAGTAAAAGAACAATTCCGAATAAATTTAATTTTGATAAATGGCAAAAGATAATTCGTGCTGCATTAAAACAATCGTTAAACACTCATTTACCGGAACTTGTTTATTTGCCACGAATACACGAATATTCAAAACAAGTAAGTGGCACGAATATTTTACTTGACCAGGCAGGTTATTTAAGTCCGGCAAATTTTTTAAAGGATTTTTCTTTTAATAACAAATACAATATTTTTGTTGGACCGGAAGGTGATTTTACTGAAGAGGAAAAAATGTTAATAAATCCAGAATTTATTATTAAACTTGCGGAAAACAGATTACGTTCGGAAACTGCTGTAATTTCTTTCGCATCGCTAATTGCTTTACTAAAATGATTAGAGAAATAATAAATAGAGAATTTTTAATTAAGAACTTCCCTAACGAAAATGATTACATAAAATCGTTTTTCAATTACCAAATTTCTAAATGGGAATTTGCAAAAAATTCTTACAAAGAACTGAATAATTCTTCATTAAAAAAATTCCAATTCGATAAAACAACGGTTTTCGTTCAATACAATCCTGGAAGAGAAAAATCAACATTTGCCGATACTTCGGAAGAAGCGATTAAAAATCGCAAATGTTATTTGTGCGACGAAAATTTATTCGATGAACAAATCGGCTTAAAAATAAGCGACAAATTCACTTTACTCGTAAATCCTTACCCGATTGTAAAAAAACATTTCACCGCTAAATTTCATATTCACGTTCCGCAAAGAATTAGCGAAAACTTTTCCGACTTCCTTCAAGTATCCGATTTCATTGGTGAAAATTATTTCCTTCTTTTTAACGGACCCGAAGCTGGCGCTTCCGTTCCCGAACATCGGCATTTCCAAGCAGGGGACATTTCCGAATTGCCGTTAGTAAATGAAATCAAGGATTTTCTAAACCACGGCAATTCAAATTCAATCGAACTCGTTGAAAATAAAGAAATAGACGGCATTAGTGTTCTTCTTATTTCCGATAAACTTCGTTCGTTTTTTTTATTAAAAGGACGAGACAATCAAAATTACATTTCCGTTTTTTATTCCATTTACCAAAAATTACAAGAACAATTTCCTTCGAAAAAAGAGACGAAGTTAAATTTACTTGCTTTTAAATTTTTGGGGCAAACAATCGTTTTAATTTTTCCGCGTCGTAAGCACCGTCCCGATTTATTTTACGATACCGTAAATCCGGTAAAGATTAGTCCCGCCACCATTGACATTGCGGGAATTCTCGTTGCACCTCGCTATAAAGATTTTGAGGGAATAAATAAAAAAATTATTAAGCAAATCTTCGATGAGACTCTCTATAACAAATCCGATTTGCGAAATTTATTATAGAAACTTTCTTAAAAGATAATCAAATCTTAAAATATTATTTTATATTTATGTAAGAAATTTTTTTAATTGAATTTATGCAAAAGAAAAGTCTATTCGATATTATCCAAAAGAAAACTCTGATTTTATTTTATGTTTTTGTGTTGATTTTTGTTGGAGTAAATATTTTTTATTTCTACCAGGATAATAGAGAGCAATATGTTCAGACAAAGAATAAATTTTTAAATAGTGAAAAAAATAATTTAAAGAAGGAAGTATCTTATGTAGTTGAGCTTTTGAATTTACAAAACAAAAAAATCGAAAATCTTTCTCATAAAATAATTAAGTCCCAAACCATTTCGTTATATGACGAACTTATCTCTTCTTCTAATAATATCAATAAGGGAACTATTATTCGTTTTTTAATGGATTTCAAAAAAAGAAAGGATGAGTTCGGAAGAGAAATTTTTTTACTGGATAAGAGAAATTATAAATTAATATTCACAACAATTAAAGATAAAAATTCAAAAGAGTCTTTTATTAATGCTATTGAATTAAACAAAGATAAATTCTCTAATTTACTGAAAAATAAAAACGAGGGATTTTTAGAATTTCCGGTAAAATACCCGAATGAAATATACCCTCATTTTGTCGTTTCCTACCTTAAATCTATTAACAATAAATTCATAATAGGTTCGGTAATTTCGAAAGAAAAATTCTCAAATAAAGTTAGAGGTATAGTAAGAGATTTTCTGAATAATTATAGTTTTGGTAAAAATAAATACGTATTTGTAATAAGGCTTTACAATATAAACGGAGGTAAGAATTTTGGAAGAATGTTTGTTAATCCCAACCGTCCGGATTTGGTTGGGAAATATCTTTCTGATGATTTTAAAGATGCAAAAGGGAAAGAATTTCGTAAGGAAGTGCTAAAAGTTCTTCGTGAAAACGGAAGCGGTTTTGTTAAATATTGGTATAAAAAACCATCTACTAACTCCCCTTCCCCGAAATTAACATTTTGGAAGTTAACAGCTGATGGGAAATATATTGTTGCAGCAGGTTTTTACATTGACGATTTTGGACAAAAAATAGCTTACGTTAAACAAAACTTTTACAACAGAGTTTACAACTTCTTACTACTTTCATTTTTATTTTTAATTTTTATAACCGTTATTTATTATTATGCAATTAAAAAACATCTTATCTCACTCAATCAAGATTTTGATCTATTTTCTTCATTCTTTAAAACCGTTGTTCAGGAAAATAAATTTATTGATTTAAGGAAAATTACTTTTTCCGAACTCGTCCCGCTTGCTGAACACGCAAATCAAATGCTGGAAGAAAAAATATTTTTGGAAACAAATCTCAAAGAAGAAAAAGACAAGTTACTCGTTACAATGCAATCAATAGGGGACGGCTTAATAACAACGGATAACAAAGGTAAAGTAACATTCTTAAACAAAGTTGCTGAAAAATTAACCGGTTGGGAAAACTCTGTTGCTTACGGCAAAAATATTGAAGAGGTTTTCAATATCGTAAATGAAGTTACAAGAGAAAAAGTTCCAAATCCGGTTAACAAGGTACTTAAATCCGGTAAAACCGTTGGGTTGGC
The DNA here is from genome assembly GCA_964477915.1 of uncultured Melioribacter sp. Lineage (GTDB taxonomy): Bacteria > Bacteroidota > Ignavibacteria > Ignavibacteriales > Melioribacteraceae > WGAL01. The sequence goes on from CAYZGB010000032.1 coordinate 4,744, forward strand.
AAAACACACACTCTTAATTTCCAAAAATGGAGATGAGTATAATATCGCAGATAGTGCTGCACCAATTTTAAATGATGAAAATAAAATTATCGGTGTCGTTTTCATTTTCAGAGATGTAACCAAAGAATATAAATTACTTGAACAAACTCAAAAAGCAAAAGAAACAACCGAAGCAATAATAAGAGCCTTGCCTGATTTACTTTTCATTTTTAATAAGAAATATGAATTCATCAAATATGTGGCCAAAGATGAAAAAAGTTTGTTTGTTACTCCTTCCAAATTTATCGGACAAAAATTAAGGAATGTTTTGCCTCCAAACATCGCTTTGTTAGCAGAAGCAGCAATAGACAAAGCATTACTTACGGAAGAAACCGTAAGTTTTGAATACTCTTCGGAAATTGACGGGAAAACAACTTATTATGAAGCCCGTTTAACTTATAAGGGAAATGATGAAATATTAGCAATTGTCCGAGATATTACTGAGAAGAAGCTTGCTCTTATTGCATTAAAGAAAAGTGAAGAAGATTTCAAAAGACTTTCATTAATCAAAAAAGCAATTCTCGAAAGTCCCCACGGAATAATAATTTTTGCTCTTGATAAAGATTATAAATACATTGATTTTACATTACAACATAAATTAACAATGAAGGCTATTTGGGGTGAAGATATTGAAATTGGCAAATGTATGCTCGATTATATTAAAAACGAAAAAGATAGAATTTCTGCAAAAGAAAACTTCGATAGAGCTTTAAGAGGTGAAAGTTTTATTCTTATTGAAGAATATGGTGATAAAAAATTACAGAGAACTTATTACGAAGATAGATACGCACCGGTTTATAATGACGAAGGTGAGATAATCGGATTATCGGTTTATGTAATTGATGTTACGGAAAGAATGCAAGCACAACAACTTGCCCAAGATATGTTAAAAGAAGTTGAGGAAAAAGCAGATGATTTGCAAAAGTTAAATGAAGAACTAAAAAAAGCAAAAGAAAAAGCCGAAACCTCGGATAAACTAAAAACCGAATTTCTTGCACAAATTTCTCACGAAATTCGCTCTCCATTAAACGTAATTATAAATTTCACTTCAATGATTAAAGAAGAGCTTGCGGAAACCGAGAATGAAATTATTGATATGGCATTTACAACTATCGAATCTTCAAGTAGAAGAATAATCAGAACTATCGAGCTTTTAATTAATGTTTCTGAATTGCAATTAGGCACTTATAACAGCAAAAATTACCGATTTGATATTAAGGAGATGTTAAATAACATTTACAACGAATTTACACAAAATGCGAAAGCGAAAAAACTCGACTTGAAGATTGAAATAAATACTGACGAAACAGAAATCTACTCCGATGAATATGCCATTTCTCAAATGGTAGTTAATTTAGTTGATAATGCAATAAAATACACTAATGAAGGACACGTTAAAATTTCACTTAATAAAAAAGACAACAAATTTTACATTTCTGTAGAAGACACCGGAATAGGAATTTCAGAAGAATTTTTACCTTATCTATTTAAGGCATTCAGACAAGAAGAACAAGGTTACCACAGACGTTTTGAAGGAAGCGGGTTAGGAATGTCCTTAATTAAAAAATATGCCGAAACAATTGGTGCGGAAATTAAAGTAGAAAGCGAAAAAGGAAAAGGCTCAACCTTTACTATAGTTTTGGAAATTGAATAACCTTTTTTAGAGATTGACTTTGAGTCGGTTTGTTTCGTTTTATTGGTTTACTTCGGATTCGCTCCTACGGAGCTTTGGAGTTTCACTTTACTTTTCTTTACTACAAATATTTTCGTCCCTACGGGACTTTGCTTTTTTGCTGTCATTTCGACCGAAGCGAATAAAATGAGCGAAGGGAGAAATCTTTTTTTTGTTCTTTTAAGATTTCTCACCCAGACTTCGCTGGGTTCGAAATGACAATTTGGATTTCGCAATTTATTCCTCCGAACGAAATTGTATTTCGTTCGGAACTAATGCACGAAACTCTGTTTAAGACAGAGGGAGATGTTTTTGGGATGTCATTACGAGCCCGGGAATCGGGGCTCGCAATGACAATTTAGAAATTGGAATTATTAAAAAGCCCCTTCTGAAAAAGGGGCTTTAACGTAATTATTTTTTCTCATCGGTTTTAGTTTTCGCACTTGCAATTGTATTTATTGCCGATCTATCGAATTTCAGTTTTACATTATTTCCAACATCAAGCAAAATAGTTTTTTCATCAATACCGGCAATTGTTCCGTGTAAGCCACCGCTTGTAATAACTTTATCTCCTTTTTTCAAAGAATTAAGCATTTTTTCGCGTTCTTTTTGTCTTTTCTGTTGAGGGCGAATAATCATAAAATAGAAAATTAGAAAAATCGCGCCAAACATAATTAATGTGCTAATCATACTTCCACCGCCCTGCCCTTGTCCGGGTTGCGGTGCCATTGCTAAAAGGAAATTAAACATTTATTCCTCCTTTTCTTTTATATTTATTGATAATTTATTGATTATCGAGTTTTTCCATTCGATAAAAGTATTTTCCAAAATTTTTTGCCGAGCCGTTTTAACAAGTTCCAAATAAAAATGAAGATTATGAATTGTAGCAAGTGTTAGAGCCAAAAGCTCGTTCGCCTTAAAAAGATGCCGCAAATATGCACGCGAAAAATTCCGACAAGTATAACAATTGCAATTTTCGTCAACGGGGCGAAAATCTTCCTTGAAATATGCATTACTTATAGTAACAATTCCTTCCCAAGTAAAAAGGTAAGCATTACGAGCGTTCCTTGTGGGCATAACACAATCGAACATATCCACCCCACGTTCAATTGCTTCGAGAATATTTTCCGGTCTTCCAACTCCCATTAAATATCGCGGGATGTTTTCTGGTAGAATGTCGGTTACAAAATCTGTAATTTCGTACATTTTTTCAGCGGGTTCACCTACTGCAAGTCCGCCAATAGAATATCCATCGAAATCAAGTTTCATTAAATCGGTTGCCGATTGTTCACGCAAATCCTTGAAAACACTACCTTGAACAATTCCAAATAGCGATTGTTCAAATCCGTAAAGCGGTTTGGAATTTTCGTATGCTTCTTTATTTAATATTGCCCAACGTGAAGTAAGCTCTTGAGAATATTTTGCATCTTCGTAATCAATAGGAAAGGAAGTACATTCATCAAGAGGCATCATAATATCGGAGCCTATTGAACGTTGAATTTTAATAACTTTTTCAGGTGTAAAAAAATGTTTTGAGCCATCGAGATGCGAACGAAATTCAACGCCGTTTTCTTTAATTTTTCGTAATTCGGCAAGACTAAAAATCTGAAAACCACCACTATCGGTTAAAATAGGCTTATTCCAATTCATAAATTTGTGTAAACCGCCGGCTTTCTCCAAAATATCTGTTCCAGGTCTTAAATACAAATGGTACGTATTCGATAAAATAATTTCAGCATTTATTTCGTTATTAAGCATTTCATTTGTAACCGCTTTTACCGTACCCTGCGTACCAACAGGCATAAATATCGGGGTTTCAATACTACCATGTTCGGTTTCTAAAAGTCCAGCACGAGCCTTCGAAAATTTATCATTATGAATAAGGGAAAATTTCAAGTTTTTTATTTCCGTTTTAATTATTAACAATAAGTTTCAATAAATCTATTTTTGTTTTTTCGGCAAACATTATTTCAATAGTAAAATTATCTATCTTTATTTTTTCACCTTTTTTGGGAATTCTTCCGATTTTAGTAATGATGTAACCGGCAATTGTTTCATATTCACCTTCCGGGATATTTATTTGAAATTCCTCGTTAATCGAATCAATTTCAACTTTTCCGCTAAAAAGAAAAGTTTTATCATCGAGCTTTTTCATCACAATATCTTCGGTATCGTATTCATCACGAATCTCGCCAACCATCTCCTCAATTATATCTTCGGTAGTAACAATTCCAGCGGTACCGCCAAATTCGTCAACAACAACCGCCATCGAAACATTTTCGGAAAGTAATTCATTCAAAGTATCAAGACTTCTTTTTGTCTCGGGTACAAATGGAACTTCGCGAATAACTTCGGTTATGTTTTGAGGTTTCTTAAACATATCGTAGGCTAAAACAATCCCTTTAATATTATCGAGGCTACCGTCATAAACCGGTAATTTTGAGTACCCGGTTTCAATGAAAACTTCAATTGCTTTTTGTACCGATGTATTTATTTCAATACCAACTATATCTGTTCTCGGTGTCATTGCTTCGGCAACTTTTTGATCATTCATTTCAATAACTTTTGTAAGAATATTGGAATCTTCCGCATTTACTTCGCCTGCTTCGGCACTTTCATTAATTAATTCAGCAATATCGTCGCGGTGGTAAATTCTATTAATTCCCTCCTCCGTTAATCTTGCACGTCCGGTAAAAATATTAGCAATAGCCGAGGAAGCTTTAACAAACGGAAATAAAAGAAATGTTATTATTCGTAGCGGAATTACAGAAATAGCAAGAAGCCTATCACTAATTTCGTTTGCAACAAGCTTTGGAATAAGTTCACCGAAAAGAAAAATAGCTGTTGTTGAAATTATCAAAATTTGAGTATCGTTATATCCAAAATGCTTTGACAAAAAAACAGTTATTAAGGAAGCAAATGCAATGTTTATAATATTATTGCCAACAAGAATTGTAGAGAAAAAAATCTGTGGGTTTTTCAAAAAATAGTATGCGTTTTTACCGGTAAGACTATTTAATCTTGCACGAAGCTCAATTTTTAATTTATTCGCAACAACGTAAGATAGCTCCGCCGAAGAAAAGAAACCGCTTGTAAGTATTAAAAAAATTAAACCGAGAATCTCGTATATCATAAATCCGAAATA
>CAYZGB010000032.1:9609-16006 GCA_964477915.1 uncultured Melioribacter sp.
ATATTTATTTAAACTTTTAATTTAATAAAAACAAAATGAATTTATTTGCATTATGCAAAGGAAACAAAATAAAATTTCAATGTATGGGAAACATTACAGAAGTTAAAAAATCAAATGTAAAATAATTTTATTACGGCAAACTCGATTTTCGAATGTTTCTATCGTTCTGCAAAAAATTTATTGGGATGAGAAATCTTTATTCGCTTTCTTAAAGATTTCTCATCCTTTCTTCTGATGAGTCGGAATCAAGGACTCGCAATGAAATTTTGTGTTTATTTGTCCTCGTCTTTATTAGGCTTTTGTACAGTGTTAAAATCAGAACAAAGCTTTTGGCATTCTGCTCAATAACTTACCAAGTTTTTACATAAATAATTTACAGTTAATTTGTTACACTCGTTTGACGTTCGCCAAGTTCTTTGTCAAGGAAATAAAGGCTTTCGTTTTTCTCACCAATCATCTTGAATTTATCGATAATTTCAGAAACCGTTGCAACTTCTTCGATTTGTTCGGTTACAAACCATTGTAGGAAAATGTTTGTCGCATAATCTTTTTCTTCAATGGAAACAGCGACCAAATTATTAATAAGCTCAGTTACATAAATTTCATGTTTTTTAGCAGATTCAAAAACATCCAAAGGAGATGCCCATTCTGTTTGTGGTTTATCAATTGCTTCCAGTACGACTCTTCCGCCAACGTCGATTAAGTAATCGTAAAACTTCATAGCATGTTCGTATTCTTCATTAGCTTGTGTTCGCATCCAAGCTGCAAACCCTTTGAATCCATTTGCTTCGAAATAAGAAGCCATTGATAAATATAAATACGACGAATAAAGCTCGGCATTAATTTGTTTGTTCAACTCATTAGCCATTCTTTCCGAAATCATTTTTCCTCCAATCATTTATTAAGTTATTTTTATTTTAACTATTATAAAAAATTCGGTTTATTATTATGAAAAAAACATTTTTAATTGTTTTACTTTTTACATTTGCCGTTAACCTTACTCCACAAAGTGTTCACCAATATTTTTACAATAAGTCCAAAACGGATTTCATTGAGCAAAATCGTTTTGTTAACACTAAAATAAAGACTTTTGGAAAGAAAGAAAAATTAAACAAAACAGTATTTGGCTTTTTGCCCGACTGGGAATACGTTTCCGACTCAAAAAATTATTTACGTTTGGATTTACTTACACACATTGCAATTTTCGGATTTACATTACAAGAAGACGGAAATTTAGCAAATCCCCTTGCTTGGCCTTGGAATGATTTAATTGAAGAATCGCACAACACAAATGTAAAAGTAATAATGACGGTTATTTCTTTTGACCCGGAAATTACACATTCTGTTTTAACTAACGACACACTTAAAAATGTTTTGTTCGAAAATATTCAAACGATAATTACAAATAATAACCTCGATGGAGTTAATCTCGATTTTGAAAATGTTGCAGATGAAGATACTGGTTCGCCATTAAATTCTTTTGTTTCGGATTTAAAAAACTACCTTTCCCCTACCCTTGAAGTTTCTTTTGACACTCCGGCTTGGAATTGGAACGGATGGGATTTTGAAGGACTTGCAAATGCTTGCGATTATCTTTTTGTAATGGAATACGACTACTTCGGCGATTGGAGTGAAAATTCGGGACCAACGGCACCACTTACCGGAAACGGATTAAACATAACTCGATCAATTACCGAACAATACAATAATGTTCCGCACAATAAAATCATTCTCGGAGTTCCGTACTACGGAATATTTTGGACGACAGAAAATTCGGAAGAAAATTCTTCTGTTACTAATTTTCTCGATTATCTTACTTACCGAACAATTAAAAGCGGATACGATTGGAATGCTAAACATTGGTCAAACAATTATTCCGTCCCTTGGATGACTTGGGTGGAAGACAGCACAAAACAAATTTGGTTTGATAATGTTGAAAGCATCGAAAGAAAATACAACTTCGCAATTCAGCAAAATTTAAAGGGTGTCGGAATTTGGGCTTTGGGATTTGACGGCAACCGAAAAGAACTTTGGAGTTTAATAAATAAAAAGTTCGGAAATTCCGAAAATTCACTTCCGGAGACTCCGGTATGTTTTTCTGTTGAAGGAATTAAACAAAATGGGAACATTTACACAAAAATAAATTTTTCTCATTCAAATAATGCAACCGGTTACCGTATTTATGTAAGCAACGATGGAATAAGTTTTGCCGACTCTCTTGATGTTACCGATACTCTTGTTTTTATTGAACGAAATGATTTATCTGATGGAGTTCTTCACTCGCAATTTTATAAAATTGCTGCTATAAATAGTGCAGGAATTTCAAACACAACTTGCGTTTTGGCATCGAATACTTTTGAAAATAATCCGAGTAATAATTTAAAATTCTTAATCGTCGATGGATTTGACAGATATTACGGAAACAACAATCACTTTAATTATATTACACAAATTGCAAATATTTTTGACGAATTGGCAATAGCGTTTAATTCTTGTAATAATGAGTCTGTAATAAAAAATTTAGTACAACCACAAAGCAATCTATATTGGATACTCGGCAATGAAAGCAGAGCCACCGAAACATTAAATTTCTTTGAGCAAAATTATATTAAAGAGATAATTTCGAACAATGAGGATGCAAATATTTTTTTAAGTGGTTCGGAAATTGGATACGACTTGGCTTCGGAAAATTTTTCCACTGAATTTGACGAAGAATTTTATCAAAATTATTTAAAGGCTAATTTCATTGCCGATGCACCCGAAGACAATCCTTACTTTTTTTATACAATAAGTAATGTTAATGAAAGTAATATCGATTTTAACGAAACTTTCCAAATTGATAACGGAAGCCACGGAACATTTAATGTAGGTTACCCGGATGCAATTAAATCGAATGTTAGTACAGAATTTAATGATTTAATTTATGCCGGCACCGATAATTCTTATGCCGGAATTTCTTATGAGGGAAATTATCGTTTAATTTATTTCGGATTTCCCGTAGAAACAATATACGACTATCAGAAAAGAAAATCCGTTATCTCAAAAGCTATGGACTTTTTCAAATACGGTTCTAACATAACAACAAATAATGATTTACCAACTAAATTCCAACTTTATCAGAACTATCCTAATCCATTTAATCCAACAACAATGATTGAGTATAATATTCCTTCAGTAAAGAAGTTGCAAGCTACTTCTTTACACGTTAGCATAAAAATATACGATACTTTAGGACGTGAAATTGCAACACTCATAAACAAAAAACAATTGCCCGGCAATTACAAAATAAATTTTAATGCAAAAAATCTTCCAAGTGGAATTTACTTTTACACTTTACGAGCGGGTAAATTTTTCTCAACAAAAAAGATGATATTGATGAAGTAATTCTAACTTATAAAGTTATTTTTTCATTATCTTTTACAAACAAAAAAATATTTAATGCTATGAAAAAAAGAATACATATTTTCTTCATTTTGTTTCTCTTCTTTGGTTTTATTAATTCTTTTGCTCAAAATGGGCAAGCACTGAAACAGCTCGCTATTGACCATATGAAAAGCGGAAGATACGGCGAAGCAATTGATTTGCTCAACAATTATATTTCCTCTTACCCGCAAGAACCCGAAGGTTACTATTTACGAGGGCTGTGCTTTGAACAAAGATATCAATATGAAAATGCCACATTTGATTTTAAAAGAGCGGTAAAATTAGCAAAAGGAACTAAAAAGCAAAAATATTTAAAAGACCTCGAAAGAGTAACAAAAGTTTGGTATTCGCAACTCGAAAAGAAAATACAAGGACATAAACGCGAAATTGCTATCGATCCATCAAATCCGGTGAATTACCTTGAAATAGGCAAAGCATATAAAAAAATGGAGAAATATGACCTAGCCGAAGAATGGTACGATAAATATTTAGCAAAAGACGATAATGCGTCACCGGACGAAATTATTCGCTACACGGAAATATTGGCAAAAACAAAACATATTAAAAAAGGCGAGAAAATTCTAAAAAAATATGTTGAAAGATATCCCGACGATTGGAGGCTTTGGAGTAGATACGGAACTTTTACACTTTGGTTAGGGAAAAGAAAAACCGCTATTCACGCTTTTCAAACCGCATTAAGTTTTAAGCCTTATTTTAAGGAAGCGTTGGACGGATTGGAACGTGCAAAGAATATCCCCTACGTAACACAATATCAACCGAATGGCGGACGTAAATTAACCCTTATCGAAAGATTATTTGCAAAAGTAAAAGCAAATCCGAAAGACAAAAAAACAAGGCTACGTTTAATTAAAGAACTCATAAAAAAGAAACGGTATGAAGAAGCATATCAACAGGCAATCACTTTGGCAGATTTATTCCCCGATGATGAACAAGCACAAAATAAATTGGCTGAAGTTGAAGCGGCAAGAGAAAAATATTATAATTCCCAAATTAAAAGAAATCTAAAAATTCTTAAACGGAACCCCCGTAACACTAAAGCCTTATTTAAAGTTGTTCAATATTATGAGAACTTACAAGATTATGATAGTGCAATTGAACTGCTAAAAAATTATTTCGAAAAACATCCTAATAGTAAAAATTACAATTTAAAATTCAAGTATGCCAAACTTGCTGCGTGGAATAAAGAATTTGACTTGGCCGGACAAATTCTCGACGAACTTTTACAAGAACGTCCAAATAACATCGATTACAAACTTTTGCGTGCACAAATTTACGTTTGGAGTAATCAAAATATTGATATTGCTGAACAATATCTTAATGATGTACTTAAAAAAAGGCCAAATGATATTTATGCTTTAATTACAATGGGAAGCTTGGAAATATTAAAACAAGACCCTGACGAAGCACAAAAGTATGCCGATAAGGCTGCAAAAATAGATCCGAATAATGATGATTTAAACGAACTTCAAAATCAAATTGATTTACTAAAACAACGTTTGGAACAAGAAAAACTACTTGAAACTCTTAACGAAGGTAGGCAACTTGTAATGGACTCAAATTGCGTAGATGCAATTCCCTACTATGAAGAATACCTTGAAAAGGCTCAACCGAATGATTTAATTAAAAAAGAGTTTGGAGATGTGCTTTTTTGTGCAAAAGAATATGATAAAGCACTTGAAGTTTACGACGAAATTTTGCAGAACGGCTATTGGTACGATGCAGCGTTACAAAAAGCTAAAGTTCTTTTCACAATGGGCGATTCTCTTGATGCTTTAAAAACTTTCAAATGGGTTGTAAAAGAAGATTCAGCCGAATTTGAACCGAGACTCTATCTTGGCGATTCTTACGTAAAAGTCGGGAAATATGATTCCGCTCTTGCAGTGTACGATACATTACTAACTTGGGATTTAGACTCAACTCAAAGAGCAATGGTTGAAATGCGATATGATTGGGTGCCGGCAACCGGTATTAAAGGCTTCTTGAAAAAATTTCCTACTTCAATAAGTTTTGCTCCAAACGCAGCTTTTTATTCCGATAATATTGATTTTTTGATGACCGATTTTGGTGGAAGATTGGATTTCGGAACTTTATCTTGGCTAAATTTCGGCGTAGGTTTACATAGATTTGCATTAAAAGGTAAATATAATTATCGATCGTTCGCTTTATTTAACATCGGGCTATATCTGACCTTTAATCAACATTGGACGGCATCACTCAGTTTCGGATCTTTGGCTACTTCTGGATACACGTCGGCAAACGATTACGAAGCATCCGTAAAATATAAATACGAAAAGAAAATTGAAATCAGCGGTTATTACATACGACGAGACGCGGGATTAATTTTATATTCACCCGGACTTATTAACATAAATCAACGTTATTACGTATCGATGTACCGATTAAATTGGCTTTATGAACACAAAAGCGGCTTTTTAATTAAAGGTTATTTCTCTTACTTATCAGTTACAGATGGAAATGCTGGAAATTATTTTATGTTTCGTCTTGGGAAAAGATTCGGAGAATACACTACCGCTGGTTACGAATATTATTTTGCCAACTTCAGATATGATATGAGCCTTTATTCTAATCCAAATTTTGAAAACACCGGACATCACTACTATTATTCTCCGCAAGAATTTATCACTCACAGTATTTGGGGCGAATATAAATTGCAAGAAGGCGAGCAATGGGATATTCTTGTTGGAGGTAAATTTGGATATGTACCGTCATCAGCATTTTTAATTTTTGAAGGTTTCGGAAAAGTTGAATACCGCCCGTTTAAAAGACTTATTTTAACAGCACAATTAAATGCCGGAAATTCAATGCGTGATATTGAAGGATATCGTTCAATATCTGGATATATTTCGGCGTATTGGAACTTTTATCCCTAATTTTATTTAATATCATATTAAAAAGAAAAGAAATTTTCCGATAATGTTGTAAAGAAGAAATT
>CAYZGB010000033.1:0-15875 GCA_964477915.1 uncultured Melioribacter sp.
CTCGTAAGTAATACCGAGTACATCATAATGAAATTCACCTGCACCGTGAGGACCATCAGTCCAATTGGATTGTGCACCAAGCCATTCATCTCCGTAAAGTGCATAATTTCTATCGGCACCACCAGCTAACCAAGCAGCAATAGCATTATTATAAATAGTGATTGGACCTTTTGAAGTTAATTCATAAACATTTTTATAATATGGGAACAATATTGAATCTGCTTTGCCATAAGCCCACAAATCGAAACCTGCAAGGTAATCAGGGTTTCCATTGAAATAATAAGCCATTAAGAATGCATCACCAGCTGGGTATCCGTTATAAAGAACCAAACTCGGTTGAGATGGAGCATAAATGTAATAATCATAAGGACCATTTTCAGCAGAATTTCCAGCTACGTCAGTTGCAACAACTTTGTAATAAATATGTGTTCCCGGAGTTTGTCCCGGAATACTTGCAGTATAAACATCACCGTTTGCTGTCATATCAACTGAATTCCATGTTGACATATCATCGGTACTATATTGCAATGCAACACTTTGAACACCAGCATCACCACCACTCGGGTTGTCATCTGTAACTGTTGCACTAACTTCTTGTGCATCGGTCGAAAGTGTAGTATTAAGTTTTGTAACATCGGTAATTACCGGAGGTCTGTCACCAACCAAATCAACTTGTGCAATAAAATCCCAAGTATATTTACGAGTCCACCAACCACCATCGTCAGCACTCATACGACCCATTGCATAATATTTAAATCCAGGGTGAGCTGCACCAACTTTGTTGGACAAGAAACCTATTCTTTCTGAACTAGGTTGGGCCGGATCTTGGCCGGCATGTTGGATAGCAATACCGAAAACTTCACCACGGTGAATCATATCCGGTTCAAAACCGAGAGCATCGTTTAATACTACCCAGTTATAAACAACTTCGTCACCGGAAACAACACCGGTTGTTGGATAACCATCACCGAAGTCGCTCCAAATATCTTCTGTCCAAATTTCTGGAACACCTTCGGTTGTAGGAACCCAATCTCCATTGCCAAACCAAGCAAAAGGTGCTTTACCACCCAAATAGCTATCGGTAGGATAATAACCTAAGTATGTCGGGCTTCCACCTTGCAATAATCCGGCAACTTCATCACCGGTTAAAGAAGTTTTAACCAACGAAACTTTTACTTGATTACCTGCATCAAAACCGGTTGCATCGCTTACTGAGAATGCAATAGCTTTAATGTACAAATCAGCAGGAGCAACGTACCATTGAATCATAACATCTTGGCTAAAGAAACCAAAGTTAACATTACGTTGCAAACCAAGTTCATCAAAAATATTCAATGTATCGATTGTACCTTTTGCAGATGTAACTTCGCTACCGGTTACAATTACGTTTTTAACTTCCCTTCCGTTATGAGGGATAAGTTTTGCTCCTTCAATAGCTTCGCGAACATCGCCATTGACAGGAATAAGTTGATTATCGGGCGTTAAGATAGCACGATTTTGAGCAAACATCATTGTGCCCAATACTGCTATTGCCACGAACAATGTAGAAATTTTACGTAACATAAGTTACTCCTTTATTTTGTTATTGAATAGTGTGTTAATTAAAATTTACGATGAAAACATCGTTTCCATTTCCGGGGAATTATGTACTAATTCTCTCATAGCCGGGAAGTTAGTTAGAGTACCAAACTCAATAAATTCAGTACTTACAAAATTTCAAATAACGTATAGTTGAGAAAAACAATAGTAAAATATCAATTTGCAAAAATAAAATCAAGTTTTATTCAATTATACATTGAAAAAATTAATTTAGTTTAATCTAAAAGTTTTTCCAATTTTTCCTTAAAAACAGATTTATTCATTGCACCAATTACCATATCTTTTACTTCGCCGTTTTTAAAATACAAAACGGTTGGAATGCTTCTAACCCCGTATTTTATTGCTGTTTGTTGATTAACATCAACATCAAGCTTTCCAATCTTGGCTCTTCCTTCAAACTCTTCGGAAAGTTCGTCCATAATCGGAGCAATTAATCTGCACGGTCCACACCAAATTGCCCAAAAATCAATAACTACCGGAACATCCGATTTTAATACTTCTTCTTCAAAATTTTGATCGGTAATTTCAATTTTATTTGCCATAAATTTCCCTTTCTTTTTTGTTAGTCATCAAACGGTTTTCTTGCACAAACAAACTCTCCGCCATCGACGTAAATTACATTCCCATTAATAAAATAAGCATTATCATCGCTTAATGTTAAAATAGCACTTGCTACATCTTCCGGTGTTGTTAATCTTCCGGTTGGATTTTTTGCAAACGCCGTTGCAACAATAACATCGTTACCAGGTATTTTACGCAGTGCCGGAGTATCCGTAACTCCCGCCATTATTGCGTTTGCGGTAATTCCTTCGCGTGCAAGTTCTACTGCCAATTGTCGAATGTGTGCTTCGAGTGTTGCTTTAGCGGCTCCAACTGCGCCGTAAGCCGCAATAACTTCGTGAGAGCCGGAACTCGTCATAGCAAATATTCTGGAATTTTTTGCAAACAAATCACGCTCGTAAACATCTTGCACCCAATAAACAAGTGAATGAGCCATTACATCGAGCGTCATTTCCATTTGTTTTTTCGAAATTCTATCAGCCGGATTTTTTGAAATAAACGGTTTAAGTGTACCGAATGCAAGTGAGTGCATCAACACTTTTATTTTATCACCGGATTGTTCGAATTCTGTTTTAATTTCGTCAAGTACTGTGCGTCGTTTATTTTCGTCGGCTGCGTTAATGTTGAAAAACAAAGCCTCTTGTCCGGCATTTGTAATTTCGGATTTAATTCTTTCTACGTTAGGCATTGTTGCTTGTCTATCCAAGTGAATGCCGATAATCGAAAAGCCGATCTGTGCCAATTTTACTGCTGTTGCTCCACCAAATCCACTCGACGCACCGAGAATTAAAGCCCATTTCTTATTCATATTTTATCTCCTATCTTAAAAAAACGAGTACAAAAGATATAAAGTAAAATTTAAAACACAAAATTTTTTTCACTTCAAAAAAAATTGTCATTTCGAACCCACATTCCTACACGTCGGAAGATGGATGAGAAATCTTTAAAAACGAAAAAAGATTTCTCCTCAACGACTACGTCGCCTCGTCGAAATGACTGCGAAATTAAAACCAAAGTCCCATAGAGACGACATCTTTGTAGTAGAAAAGGAAAGATAAAAACCAAAGCTCCGTAGGAGTGAAACCTGAAATTAAAAGAAATGTAATGAATTTCAATCTCATTCTTACATTCCCCGAAACAAAGTTTCGGATATTATTTCCGTCCCAAATACAATTTGGGACGGAGTAATGAAAACAAAAGTCCCGTAGGGACGGCATATTTGTAGAAACATTCTCAATTAAATTAAAAGCTCCGTAGGAGCGATACAAAAAAAATAACTAAACAATGTTCAGTTCGGAGTTAAAAATAGAACATTATTGCAAATAATAAAAAAGCGGCAAAATTGCCGCTTTCAAAAATTAAGTATTTTCAATTTATTAGAACCCTAACAACTTTGCACTTTGTTGAGCAAATTCCACAACTTGCTGGAAGAAAATACCGAACAACAACGTAGGCACAGCCAAAATCAACAGCATTACTTTATCGTATATTCCAGGGTTTACCGTAGGCGTATCTTCATTCGGTTTGGTGAGCAACATATGTTTCATTACTCTTGCATAGTAATAAAGCGAAAGTGTTGAGTTCAATAAACCGATTACAGCAAGCGTAATTAACTTGGCATCAACAACTGCAATAAAAATGTAAAGTTTTCCGATAAATCCGGCAAACGGCGGAATGCCTGCAAGTGAGAAAAGGAATATTCCCATCATTGTTGAAATAAATGGCGACGTGTAGCCAAGACCGTTGTATGTATTTATATCCTCGCTACCGGTTTTATTCGCAACGACCATAATTACATAAAATGCTCCGAAGTTCATCAACATATAGAATACAAAATAAAGAATAATTGCAAGCAAGCTTTCGTTCGAAAATGCTGCAAGTGCCATAATCATATATCCGGCGTGTGCAATACTCGAATAGGCAAGCATTCTTTTTAGATTATCTTGCCACAAAGCAATCATATTGCCAACGGTCATAGTAAGAACAGCAAGTAAAATTATAAATGTTCTCCAATCGAAGCCTTGTAACAAATGCCAAAATCCGTGTGCATCTGCACCGCTTGTAAATCCGGTTCTTACGATTCTTACTAACAAAGCAAAACCGGCAGCTTTACTTGCAACGGAAAGATATGCAGTAATCGGAATTGGAGCACCTTCGTAAACATCGGGCGTCCAAAAGTGAAACGGAACTGAAGATATTTTGTAGCCTATTCCCGCAAAAACAAAAATTGAGGCAATTGTTAATGTAATAAATCTTATTCCTTCTGTATTCCCAAAAGATGCAATTTGATATAAATTAGTTGTTCCGAATAATCCGTAGAAAATCGAGATACCAAAGAGCATAACACCGGAAGAAGCCGCACCGAAAATCATATATTTGAGTGATGATTCGGCGGGACGCTTTTGCAATTTTAAGAAACCGGCTAAAACGTAAGAAGATAATGACATTAATTCGAGAGAAAGATAAACAAGAATTAAATCAGTTACCGATGTTAATGTCATCATTCCGACAATCATTCCGAAAATCAGCGTATAATATTCGCCGGAACGTTTGTGCACCGATTTAATTTCATTTGAAGAAAGTGACATCAAAATTACAAGGAAAGAGGAGAGAATAATAATGATTTTAATAAACGTTCCAAACGGATCAACTGCAAACATTCCGTATTTTGCACCATTGGAAGTTACAAACGCAGAGGCAAAATTTCCATTTTGGGAAATTAATGTAAAAAATGTAATTACTAAGCCAGCTAATCCGATGTAAGGAACAATTCCTTTCTTATCCTTGAAAATTAAATCGAATATCAAAACAACAACTAATGTTATTGCTGCTGTAATTTCCGGCTTAACGTACGCTAATGATTGAATAAAATTTTCCAAACCCATAATCTATGTCAATATCCTAAATTCTTAAAATCCAGCCGTATTAATAAATGTTACAAAAGTTTGAATCGAAGTATGAAGGAAATTCAAAGCCGTTGAAGGTTGAATTCCCAAATAAAGAATTACCAAAGAAAGCGGAATAAACATAATGTATTCACGCGGTGTAAGATCTTCGAAGAAATCCCATTTTTCGTTGAATTTACCAAAGAAAATTCTTTGCAATGTCCAGAGCATATAAGCGGCACCAAGTAAAATTCCGAGCAAACCAACAATTGTAATAGTACGTGTTACTTCGTAACCGAATGCTCCTATAAATACAAGCGATTCGGAAATAAAGCCACTTAAACCGGGTAATCCGATTGCTGCGAAAAATGCAACGGTTACAAATCCGGTGTAAACAGGCATTTTGTTTGCCAATCCGCCAAATTCGTAAATACCGCGTGTGTGTGCTCTATCGTAAATAACACCAACAATTAAGAAGAGCATTGCAGTAATTGTTCCGTGATTAAACATTTGGAATATCGCTCCTTCAATACCGGTAACAGAAAGAGACGCCATTCCAAGCAAAACGTAACCCATATGGGAAATTGATGAATAAGCGATAAGTTTTTTGAAATCCTTTTGTGCAAGTGCAACAAGAGCACCGTAAATAATATTTATTACACCAAACAAACCGATGTACCAAGCAAGTTGGCGTGTAATTTCTGGGAACAAAGGATAGCTAATTCTTAAAATTCCGTAAGTTCCCATTTTCAACAAAACACCGGCAAGAATAACACTTATCGGAGTTGGAGCTTCAACGTGTGCATCGGGCAACCAAGTGTGGAACGGGAACATCGGAATTTTGATTGCGAAACCGATAAACATAAAGATGTAAGCAATCAATCGCCAGTTATGTGGATTTGCAGGCGAAAGAATTCCGTCTTTCAAATAAGCAGTGTTTAGTTTCGTAAGTTCTATTAAATTAAATGTATGTACTTGTACTCCGTTTACAGTTTCTACCGCACTGAAATAAAGTGCAATCATTGTAAGCAAAATGAAGATACTACCGAACAATGTGTAAATAAAGAACTTTATCGCAGCATATTCTTTTCTTGGACCACCCCAAATACCAATGAGGAAGTACATCGGCAAAAGCATTACTTCCCAGAAAACATAGAACAAGAAGAAATCGAGTGCTACAAATACACCCATCATTCCGGTATCGAGCAAAAGGAACATTAAGAAATATCCCTTTATCGCTTTCGGAATATTCCACGATGAAATAACAGCAATTGTAGAAACAAAAGCCGTTAAAAACACCATTAAAATGCTCAATCCGTCAACGCCGACGAAATAATCGATTTTTATTGTTCCAATCCAAGAAACATTGGGAATGGTTATCCAACGAGCTTTTTCAACAAATTGAAATGTGCTCTGGTCAAGGATTCCAGCTTTTGTAAAATCGAACGAAAGAACCATCACAATTGCAAGTAACAATTGCAATAACGTAGCACCTAATGCCGTGTATCGTATAGCATTGGTGTTATCTTTCTTAATGAATAGGATAACAATCATTCCCAAAACGGGAAGAAACGTAATCAGTGTTATAATCGGAAAATTCATCTCTATTATCCAGTCCTATGTTTATTATTCTTAACTAATTAGAAAAACGGTAAAAATATTATGAACAAAATCAAAATAGAAACAACAGCAAGTAAAACGTAATTCTGTACCTTTCCGGTTTGTGTTTTCTTAAAGACAAATCCGAAAAAGCCACTTGCAAACGCAACCAAATTAACCAAACCGTCAACAATGTAAGTATCAATCCAGCCGCTCACGGCGGAAGTTCCGCGCGTTAAAGTTGCTGCACCGTTTACCGCACCGTCAACAACTTTAGCGTCAAATGTAGAAAGCATTTGACTTGTTTCCAACGTACCGGCAACAAATGTTGCTTCGTAAAGTTCGTCAATGTACCATTTGTTTAACGAAAATAAATACAAACCTTTCATTGAATTTGCAAGTTTATCGGGATCAAGTTTTCTCCACAAATAAATGTAAGTTGCCAACAATAATCCGCCAAGTGCAAGAATAATCGACCAAATCATTGTCGGAACATGAGCTTCGTGCATTGCGTGTTCGTACATTTCGGAATGTGTTACTTCCTCCGCTTCTGCGGAATGTTCTTCGGTCGCTTCCGCTTTTTCCATTTCGGAATGTTCGGCAACAGCGTTATCTACCATAAAATTAAATCTCATATCTTCGGGAACTACGGTTCTTTGTTTTTCAATTCTATTCAAGAACCAACCTGCTTCGGGATTCATCGGATTAGGTGTGTACCAAATCCAGATTGAAAGCGTTGCAAGAACAATTAACGGAATTGTCATAACCTTCGGCGATTCGTGAGCGTGTTCATATTTGTGCATATCGCGAGGCTCACCGTGGAAAGTCATATAAACCAAGCGGAACATATAGAACGCCGTCATAAACGCTACAACAAATCCGAAAATAGCAATTGACCAATGTCCGGTTAATAATCCGAAAGCATAAGTTCCGGCAAGTAATCCGTCCTTACTCAAAAATCCCGAGAAAAGCGGAATACCCGAAATTGCAAGCGTTGCAACTAAAAATGTATAATACGTAATCGGCATTTTCTTTCTTAATCCGCCCATCTTACGCATATCTTGTTCATGGTGCATTGCGTGAATTACCGAACCGGAGCCCAAAAATAACAACGCTTTGAAAAATGCGTGAGTTACAAGATGGAAAAACGCAAATGCATAAGCACCGACACCGACGGACATTACCATATAACCCAACTGGCTAACGGTAGAATAAGCCAAAACTTTTTTGATATCGTTCTGCGTAATTGCAATCGATGCGGCAAGAAAAGAAGTAAATGCACCGACAAGAGCAATAACCAAAAGTGCATCGGCGGTAAGCATTACGAAAATTTTCGTAAGCATATAAACACCGGCAGCAACCATCGTTGCAGCGTGAATTAAAGCACTAACGGGCGTCGGACCTTCCATAGCATCGGGCAACCAAACGTGAAGCGGAAATTGTGCCGATTTACCAACAGCGCCCATAAAAATCAATATTCCCGCAGCAGTAAGCCAAGCTTCGCTTCCAAAAGGAATATTGCCTGCACCGATTTGTGCAAAAATTTTATCGAACGTAAAGGTATGATAATTCGTAAACAAAATTAAAATTCCGAGCCACATTCCCATATCGCCGACGCGGTTTGTAAGGAATGCCTTTTTGCCGGCATTTGCTGCGGAATTTTTTTCGTACCAAAAACCGATTAACAAATAAGAAGAAAGCCCAACTAATTCCCAGAAAATATACATCATCAAAAAGTTATCGGCAAGAACAATTCCGAGCATCGAAAACGTGAAAATTCCGAGATAAGAATAATATCTCGAAAATCTCGAATCGCCACGCATATATTCGAGCGAATAAATATGCACAAGAAAACTGATTAAATTCACGACAAAAAGCATCATTGCGGTAACATTTGTAATTTCGATGCCCAAATCGACATGAAGATGACCGATCCCGTAAACATTACCGAAATCAATCCACGTAAACGAACCGCCAATTTTATCGTGAACGTAAACGAAAAGTTTTTCGTAAGCAACATAAAGTGTAAGCAACAGATTTGTTGCCAAAATTCCGATTTCGAGATAATACAGTTTTTCTATTTTTTTGCCGAATAAAACAACGGTAGCAAAACCGAACAACGGCAAAAATAAAATTATAAGCGATATTGTAATCAATTCTGAACCGGGCATAATTTCCTATTCTTTAAGTTTGTTAACTTCATCAACGTTAATATGATAATAAGTTTTATAAATATTAAGTACTATTGCAAGTGCAATTGCGGCTTCAGCAGCAGCAAGTATAATTACGAACAATGCCATTAATTGTCCGTCGAAACCAAAATTTCCGAAATGTGAAAATGCAATAAAATTTATATTTGCCGAATTGAGAATCAATTCAATTCCCATTAACACCATAACAGCGTTTTTGCGAACAATTACAGCGTAAAGTCCAAACGAAAAGAGAATTGAACTCAAAACCAAAAAATGTGTTAATCCGACGTGAGCCAAAATTTATTTCTCCTTATTGTCGTTTCGTGCCAAAGTTGCCGCTCCTATAAGAGCAATCAAAAGTATTACAGCCATAAGCTCAAAAATAAACGAATATTTCGTTAGTAATTCCTTCCCAATACTTTTAATTGTTGAAGAAGGAAATTGAGAAGTAAAAACTGTCCAATTGGTAGAAGTCATAATAAAAATTAAAAATGCGGCAAAAATTCCTATTGCAATTATTGTAGGAATTACAAATGTGCTTTCGTTTCTAATTTCTACACTGGTAATTTTATTGGTAAGCATAATACCAAACAAAAGCAAAATTAAAATTCCGCCAACATAAACCATAAGTTGCACAACTCCAATAAAATCAGAGCCGAGCAAAATGTAAATTGCAGCAACACCGAGAAAAGTAAATAATAATGCGTAAGCCGAATAAGCAAGATTTTTAGAACCCACCACAATTCCGGCGGAAGCTATTATCATCAGTGCGAAAAAGTAAAATATTATATCGTATAATTCCATTTCTGTACTTGTCTTTTATTCCGTTTTGGTTTTATTTTCATTGTTGCTCGAAGCATCAGCTTTATTTTCGGCATCTTTATTAGCTTTTGACGCAGCTTCTGCTTTTGCTTTGGCAGCCGCTTCTGCTTTTGCCTTTGCCGCTGCAGCTTTTTCGGCCGCCTTTTTAGCCATTAGTTCTTCGTATTTTTTCTTTTTGTCGGCAATTTCAACCAAATTTAAATTTGAGAAATTGTAAACCAACTCTTCCCTTTTTTCTTCCGAAAACTCAAATACTTCAGTCATATAAATACATTCAGTAGGACAAGGGAATACACAAAGTTGGCAATACATACATTTTGCAAAATCGATTTCGAATTTGGTTACCCAAAGAGCCTTTTTAGTTCCTAGCGAAGTTAAACCCGGTTCATCTCCCGGAACAGCTTTTACTGTTTCAATATCAATACATTGCACCGGACATGCCCTTTGGCATTGCATACAGCCAATACAATCGTCGATATTTACATATAATCTGTTTCTTGCTCTGTCGGGAATCGGTCTGTGTTCATCGGGATATTGAATTGTTACGGCAGGAGTAAACAAATGTTTTAAGGTAACTTTCATCCCGATAAGTACCGTCCAAATTCCTTCCCATGTATTTTTTAGATATTGTTTCATATTCCGTATTCTATAAAATTGTAATTAATCCAACAAAAATTAAAATTGTTACTGCATAAGGAATTAAATATTTCCAACACAAAACCATAAGTTGGTCAATCCTTACACGTGGTAAAGTCCAACGAAGCCACATTTGAACAAAAACGAAGAAAATTCCTTTCGAAGCAAACCAGAAAAATTGCTCGAATGGAATAAGTCCTGGGATACCAAGTGAATTGCCCAAATATCCGATAGGCGATTGGTAACCGCCGAAAAATACGGTTGCAATAATTGCCGAAACCGCAAACATATTAGCATATTCTGCAAGAAAAAAGAAAGCGAATTTCATTCCCGAGTACTCGGTATGATAACCGGAAATCAATTCCGATTCGGCTTCGGGTAAATCGAACGGTGTTCTGTTAACTTCTGCAAGTGTACTAATATACATAATTATAAACGCTGCAACCATAAATGGAATAAGAATAACTTTCCCGATTCCACTTGTTGCTGCTACAGGACCACCAAGTATCCACCAATTCCAAAACGAAGAAGTTTGCATTTCACTAAACTCGTGCAAACTTAATGTTCCTGCAAGCATTGCCATTACAATTATAATAATAGCTGTAGGAATTTCGTAACTTACAATTTGTGCTGCCGTACGCAACGCTCCGTATAACGAATATTTATTATCCGAAGCCCAACCGGCAAGCAACAGACCAGCAACTACGAGTCCCGAAACTGCTGCAATATAAAATAATCCCAAATCCGTACCAGTACCAACAAAAGCACCTGAAAACGGAATTGCGGCGTAAGCAGCATAACTTCCTATAAAAACAAGTGCCGGAGCCAAATTGAAGAGTTTTTTATCGGCACCATCAGCAATTATATCTTCCTTTTGCAAAAGTTTAACCAAATCCGCAATCGTTTGCAAAACACCGTGCCAACCAACTCTCATTGGTCCGAGACGATCTTGCATATGTCCCGAAACTTTACGTTCCAGATAAACCGCAACCACCACAAAGAGCAACACAAAAATCAATGGCAGTGCAGCACCAATTACGTATGCGAGAATTTGGCTACCGAGTATTTCCGTTAATGAATCGTATAAGTTTGTCATTATCTGTCTATCTCTCCGAGTACAATATCCAAACTACCTAAAATTGCTATTAAATCCGCCACCAAATGACCACGGCTTAATTCACCAAGCACGGAAAGATTTACAAATGAAGGTGGGCGTACTTTTACGCGTGCAGGGTTGTTTTTTCCTTCGCTAATGATAAAGTAACCCAATTCACCTTTCGGATTTTCCACACGTGCATATACCGAGCCTTTCGGAACTTTAACACGTTTAGGAACTGCCTCGTGAACATCGCCAGGCGGAATTTTATCTATTGCTTGTTCGATAATTCTTAAACTTTGTTCAATTTCCAAAACACGAACGTAGTATCTATCCCAAGAGTCTCCAACCGTTCCCATTTTGCCTTCACCAACAGGAATATCAAAATCGAAACGATCGTAAATTGAATAGGGATCGTCTTTTCTCACATCCCATTTTACACCGGAGCCGCGTAAACTCGGTCCGGTAACTCCGTAATTTATTGCCGTTTCAGCAGGCAAAATACCAACGTTAGCTGTTCTTTCTACAAAAATCTTATTATATGTTAAAAGTTCGTTTAACTCTTTAATAGTAGGACGAAATTCTTTAATGAATTTTTTAGTAGCAGGAACAAATTCGTCAGGAATATCGTGCGAAACACCGCCAACCCACATATAGTTGTATAGTAGCCTTGCACCACAAGTCATCTCGAATAAATCAAGAATTTTTTCGCGATCGCGGAATAAATATAGAAACGGGGTAAAAGCACCAATATCCAAGCCGTAAGTTCCAAGTGCAATAAGGTGCGAAGCTATTCTTTGAAGCTCACCCATTATTACGCGAATATATTCAACGCGTTCCGGCACTTGAATTCCCGCAAGTTTTTCAACAGCAAGAACATAACCAAAATTATTGTACATCGAGGCAAGATAATCCATGCGGTCGGTGTAAGGAACAATTTGCGGATAAGTTAAAAATTCGCAATGTTTTTCAAAACATCTGTGCAAATAACCTATAATAGGCTTAACATCAACAACAAGTTCACCGTCAAGTTCAACAATCAATCTCAACACCCCGTGAGTTGACGGGTGTTGAGGTCCCATATTCAGTACTATTTCTTCTGTTTTCAATCCCACTACAAATACCTTGTTTTAATAAGGAACTTTCATACCGTTATAATATTCGGGGTCGTGATAATCCTTGCGTAAAGGATATCTTTCACCCCAATCGTCGGGCATAAGAATTCTTCTCAAATCATGATGATTTAAGAATTTTATACCAAACATATCGTAAGCTTCGCGTTCGTGCCAATCTGCAGCACGCCAAATTTTTTCGACGGATTCTACTTCGGGATTTTCCCGCGGTGTAGCAACTCGTAAAACAACTTTATGTTTAAGTTGCATACTATCCAAATGATAGTAAACCGAAAGTGTACCGCCTTCAATAACATCATAACCGTTTTCATCTTTCGATTTCTTTCCGTTTGCGTCGTCAACACCGGAAAGCAACATTAAGACGTCAAATTTTAATTCTTCGTTATCACGTAAAAATTTCGCAACTTTATGTATCGACAAAGGATGTACTTCAATGTAAAGATCGACCGGTAATTCGTCGTGATAACCGAGAATTACTTCTTCGCCGAATTCGTTTTTCAATATTTCAAAAATTTCCGATGGTGTTTTCATGCTGTTTGTTTAGCTAATTTTTCGTGTCTGATTTTTTCTTGAAGTTTTAGCAAGCCTTCTAAAAGTGCCTCGGGACGTGGAGGACAACCCGGAACGTAAACATCAACGGGAATTACTCTATCAACGCCTTTTAATACGTGATAACCGTAATTCCAGTAAGGTCCACCGCTATTCGAGCAACTTCCCATCGAAATTACGTATTTCGGATCAGGCATCTGTTCGTAAAGTCTTTTAACGCGACTTGCCATTTTTAACGTTACGGTGCCCGAAACAATTATCACATCCGCTTGACGAGGACTAGGACGCGGAATAACACCGAAACGGTCGAAATCGTAATGCGAGGCGGAAGTCGCCATCATTTCTATTGCACAGCATGCTAACCCAAAGGTAAGCTGCCATAAAGAGGAAAGCCTTGCCCAATTAAGTAAATCTTCTGTTTTTGTAATTACAATATTACGGTCTGTAAATTCTTTATCGAGTAATCCCATATTCAGTCCTATTCTTCAAATCCTGCTTTATCATTTGTAAGTTTCGGAATATTAGGTTTGGGTCTATCCCAATCCAAATCGCCTTTCCGCCATTCGTAAGCCATTCCCAAAACCAAAAGAATTAGAAAAATAATTCCAACCAAAAAACCAGGAATTCCAAATTCACGATAAGTTAGAGCCCACGGGAAAAGCAAAACGACCTCAACGTCGAAAATTATAAAAATAAGAGCAACAACATAAAAACGGAAATTAAAACGAATATACGGAGAGCCTATTGTTTCTTCACCGCATTCGTAAATAATTTTCTTTTCTTTTGTGGGACGTTTAGGTCGAATAAGACTTGCGGTAATAATTCCACCTACAACAAGAGCAACCGCAAGTATCATAAATATTAAAACTTTTCCGAATTCTGTAAGTACCGTCGCTTCCATATCATTCAAAAATTTTTGAAAAACGAAACTTAACACATTGCAAAACTATTGTCAACAAAAAATATTTACTTCGATGTCCGATTATTGAAATCCGAAAATTGGACTATTAAAAAAAATTGATTTTTTCACAATTAAATAATATGTTAAGTGGTTAAAAAATAATTGAAAGGTTTTAATTGAGTCACTATTCCGATTTAACTGATACGCAACTAATGCAATTGGTAAAAAAACGCGATAAATCCGCACTTATTGAGCTATATCGTCGTTATTCCGATTTACTTTATGCTCTTGCAGTTAAAATAACAAACGACGAAAATTTATCCTCGAAAGTATTAGAAAAAGTTTTCCTGATTACTTGGGGGAAAATTAATTTTTACTTTCAGGGAGCACAAAATCCTTATGTGTGGTTTGTTACGCTTACTCGGAATTGTGCGGTTGATAGTTCAAGAAGGAATCGTGGTTCTTTACGTGAAACCGCCGAATACACTGATGACTACGAAAATCAATTCATTCTTCCACGGATGAAAGACCCAATGGACCCTCTTGAACTTAAACAAGCTGAAAAATTAAAAGAGAAATTCAAAAATTCTTTGGAAAAACTAACTGATGCACAAAAATACGTTATTCACTTGGCATATTATGACGGATATACATTAAATGAGATTGCAGAAAAATTGCACATTCCTATTGAAACGGTAAGAAATAAAATTAAAACCGCTGTTTATAATTTAAGAGATTATTTATTAACGGAAGAATAATGCCCGATACAATTAAAGAAATGATGAGTGCTTACGTTGCCGGTTGTATGGATTTACGCAACTTACAACAGTTTATAAAATTTTTGGATGAAGGTGATTACATTCCGTTAGATGAACTTGGCGAACTTCAAAATATTGCTTCGTTAATTCCTATTTTATTAGAAAGAACTACTCCACCGGCGTCTTTGCAAAATGATATTTTTTCACAAATTCCCGAAGATGAAATTCCGGAACCAGAAGAAAAGAAACCGAAGAAAAAAATAAATTTCAGTAAAATAATCGAAGAAACTTCCAGCGATGAAAAAGAAGAAGAAATTGTTGTACCGGAAGATATTTCATTTACCAGCTTAAACCGAACGGAAATAGTTGAAGAGGTTGCTCAGAAAGTTGAAGAAGAAATTTTTGCACCAAAGAAAACCCCAAAACGTACCGAAAAGAAAATTGAAAAACCTGTTGAAAAATCCGACGAAAATCCATTCCCACACGTTAAAATAAAAGATTCATCGGCTTCATCAAATAAAGATGAATTTATTACCGTTCCACCCGAAAACAAGAAAGAAGAACCTCAAAAAGTAGAAGAAGAAACATTTGAGTTAGACGAAGAAAAAGAACATATCGCTCCACGCAGTTCCAATAATAAAATTTGGCAATATTCGGCTATTGCCTTGGCTGTTTTGTCTTTGATATTTATTATTCTATATTTTTCTTCAAAATCAAGCAGCGAAGATGAAATCACATCATTAAAAAATCAACTTAAAAGTAAAACTACCGCAATAAACGAAAAAGATGCATTTATAAATCAAAACTTACCGCTTATATCAATTTTTGAATTAAAAGATCTTGTTTTTGTTGACCTTACTTCTACAACTTCTAATGGTAAAACCCAAGCAAGACTCATTCTTTCTCCTTCTGCCAAAAGAGGTATTTTGCAATTTCTCAAAATTCCTCAAATTAGCAAAAAACAATCACTTCAGTTATGGCTTGTTAACAAAGGTCAATCTTATTCACTCGGAGTTTTCAACCCAACTCAGGATGTGAAATATTACACACTTGGAAAAATTCCTTCAATTCCATTTGACGAAATCGATCTATTTAGAATAACAATTGAACCTCACGGAGGCTCGGAATTTCCACAAGGGAATAC
>CAYZGB010000034.1:0-15483 GCA_964477915.1 uncultured Melioribacter sp.
CGGGATTAACGCGCTTGTTCGGTTCGCTTGGCTCGATAATCATTCTTTTAACGGCACTTTTAATTACATTCTTAATCTATTTTGATATTGATTTTTCAAGGCTTTGGAATGCATTAATTAATTTGTTTACTAAAAATAAAGAGGAAGAAGTTCACCAAGAAACACAAATAAAAATAAAACAACCGAACCAGCCGGAAGTAACTAAAGAAAAACCAAAACGGAAAAGTAAACTTTTGGAAAAAGTTTTGAACGAAGCGGAAAAGTCCGACACTGAAAATAATGCAGATGAACAAAGTAACAAATCATCAGAAGATGAAACCGAACAAAATGAAACTGTAATCAGAATAAAAAAGGGAACAAATATTTTAACCGATCCGCCTGAACTTAATTACGAAGACGAAGAATACGAAATTTCATCCGGCGATGATGTTTCGATTCCCACAGTTGATCCTGTAAAAGAAGAGAAACTTCCCGAACAGTGGGAGGAGAAAATAAAATATAGTTTTCCAAAACTCGATTTACTTGACGAACCGCACAAAGAGGAAATTGAAGTTTCGGAAGAAGAACTTAAACAAAATGCCGAATTGTTAAAAAACAAGCTGGCACTTTTCGATATTGAAATAAAAGATATTCAAGTTACCCCAGGACCTGTTGTTACGCTTTACGAAATTGTTCCCGCACCCGGAGTTAAAATAAGCAGAATTGTAAGTCTTGAAAACGACATTGCTCTTGCGCTTGCTGCACGCGGAATAAGAATTATTGCACCAATTCCGGGCAAAAGTGCAATTGGTGTTGAAATTCCTAATAAGGAAACAATTACCGTTAGTGCAAGAACCGTAATCGGCGAACTTCTTTTGAAGAAGAAAAAATACGAATTGCCGATTGCAATGGGGAAAACAATTTCGGGCGATACTTACATTGCGGATTTAACAAAAATGCCGCACTTGTTAATTGCTGGTGCTACCGGTTCGGGTAAAAGTGTTGGAATTAATATGATGATTACGAGCTTGCTCTATTCCAAACATCCGTCCGAAGTTAAGTTCGTAATCGTCGATCCGAAAAAAATTGAGCTTTCGTTTTACAGGAAATTGACAAAGCATTTCCTAGCCGTTTCGCCCGATATTGACGAGGAAATTATCACCACACCGCAGAATGCTTTGCTTGTGCTGAAATCCGTTGAAATCGAAATGGAAAAACGCTACGATAAGCTTGCCAAACTTGGTGTTCGTAACATTTTGGATTACAACAAAAAAGTAGCCGACCCGAAAAAATTGCCGAAAACTACTGACGAGATGAAGCATTACAAATTGCCTTACATCGTTGTAATAATCGATGAGCTTGCCGATTTAATGATGACTTCGGGTAAAGAAGTTGAAGAACCGATTGCACGTTTGGCACAGCTTGCTCGTGCGGTTGGAATTCACCTAATTGTTGCAACGCAGCGTCCTTCGGTTAATGTTATTACGGGAACAATCAAAGCGAATTTCCCTGCACGCGTTGCTTACCTTACCGCAAGCCCGATTGATTCGCGAACAATTCTCGATACGAAAGGTGCCGAAAAACTTTTAGGTCGCGGTGATATGCTTTTCCTTCCCGGCGGTATTCCGAAACCGATTCGTTTGCAAAATGCTTACATTACAACCGAAGAAGTGGAAGCAGTTACCAATTTTATTTATGTCCAAAAAGGTTATTCGAAACGTTACCTTTTACCTTCGGTTTTCGAAAAGAAAGGAGCGAAGGACAAGAATTTATTAACCGATCTTGACCCGATGATTGAAGATGCTGCACGCGTTATTGTTCAACATCAGCAAGGCTCGGTTTCGCTTATTCAACGCAAATTAAAATTAGGTTACGGACGTGCCGCACGCATTGTCGATCAGTTGGAAGAACTCGGTGTTGTCGGTCCGCCTAACGGAAGTAAAGCACGCGAAGTTTTGGTGGATACAATCGAAGAACTCGAAGTAATTTTAAGGGGCTTATGAAAATTACTGCCGTGAGACTACTGATTTTATTGCTTGTTATTAATTTCATTTCTTTTGCACAAGAAAATAATTTAATAAACGAAGCAAGAAAAATTTTCGATAAAAACGAAAACATTCAAATCTCATTCGTTTATAAAAATTCCAATAAAGAAGGACAAATTCTTTATTCGAAAAATTTTGGCGAAAAATTAATTTTTGGCGATTACGAAATTGTTGTAAAAAAGGATACGGTCTTTAATTTCAACAAAAAAATCAACCGACTTGTAATTTCAATTAAGGACGAAGAGTATTCGAACTTTTCACTTAAAAATATTTTATTCGACTTGCCCGAAAGGTGTTTGATTAAACAAAACGGGAATGAACTTACTCTTGTTCCTAAAAATCCCGATGCTGAAAATTTTTCGGTTGTTAAAATTACTTTCGGCAAAAACAAATTGCCTAAACATATTCTATTTTACGGAACGGATGGCAACAAATCCTTTTTTGAAATAACTAACTATTCGTTTCAAAAGCATTTTACAAAGAATGATTTCGCAATTAAAACAAACGGGAAAACAAAAGTAATTGACTTCCGGGAATAAACATAATAAACAAAGCGGTGGGAAAATCGGTGGCGGTGTAATCTCGATTGCAATTGCCGCTTTTTTTCTTTACCTCGCTTTTCGCAATGTTGATTTGAAGCAATCGTTTGTTTTAATGGAAAACGCTTCGCCTCTTTATTTTTTTTTGTTTGTCTTCCTTTTTGTTTTTACCAATTTAATTAGAACACTTCGCTGGAAGTTGATTTTATCCGGTGTAAAAAATGATGTTTCGTTGCTTAATATTTTTTCATCGATGATGATTGGCTACGGAATAAATTTAATTATTCCGCGTCTCGGCGAAATTTACAGAGCGTTTTTTCTCGGCAAATGGGAAGGAATTTCCCGCACTTCAATTTTCGGAACTGTAATTGTAGAAAGGATTATCGATATTCTTGCATTATTTTTAGCTACGTTTATCAGCGTGCTTATTTACAACGGCGATATTTATTCGCAAATTCCTTGGCTTAAAACTACGCTTGTTACGGGCGGTGCAATCAGCACTTCCCTTTTGCTCGGTGTAATTTTAATTGTTTTAAGCGGTGAAAAGAGTTACGGCTTCATTTTGAATTTGGTTTCGAGATTTTCAACTAAATTCTCCGAAACATTGCAAGGTATTTTCGAATCGTTGGTTGAAGGATTTGCAAGCGTTCGCGGAGCAACGAAAATCATTTCGATTATTATTTACACTGCTTTGATAATGATTTTTTACGGACTAAATTCCCTCGTAGCCTTTTATATGCTCGGGATTGAAAATTTTCCGGGAGCGAATTACACAACCGCTTGGATTTTAATGACAATAAGCGCATTCGGTATCGTAATTCCAACGCCTGGCGGAATCGGTTCGTATCACGCAATCGTAATATTTGTGCTTACAACTCTTTTCGGCTTTTCTGCGGATTCGAGCGCAGCATACGCAATATTAACGCATATTATTTCGTATTTCGGATTTATTTTTCTTGCTGCTGTTTCGCTTTTCTTTGCAAATAAAAGACAACTTAAATTAGGTTTCCCTAAACAAAACTTTTGGAGTGTATTAAAACGTGAAGACTAAATTAATATTACTTGTTATTCTTTGTGTAACTAGTATTGCACGACCTCAGCGAAATCGCCAACGCGAATTAACCGGCGGAATGGGAATTGCATTTGAACACACCCCTTCGGTTATTGAATATTTGAATTACAATTTTGCTCAATCAAATCAATTGAGTAATGCATTTAACAGTTCAATCGAAGGATGGTTGGAATACGCATTCCGTTACGGCGAAAATCTTAAAGTGGGAATAGAATATAGTTACAATTATTTTGCTTACACGAACGTAAATAATATCGGCTTTGTTTACGAGTTCGATAAAACCGTTCACTCACTAACACCGCTACTTTATTACGTTTACGATGGTAACGGTTTCGAGTTTAAACTTGGCGGAGGAATAGGCTACCGTTACGCTTTGGTTCAAGAAAAAATTTACCAGATTTCAACATACACGGCAAAGGGTTTCGGATTGCTATTGCGGGCACAAGGTTTAACTTCACTCGGTTACGGATTTTACGCCAATATTGGTGCGGATTTACGATATGATTACATCGGAACGGCAAGTAATTCCGGTGGTAAATTAATCAACGATGCAACGGAACTTGAAGTTAATTTGCAAAATTTTATTGTCGGCGTTCGTATCGGTGTTTCATATTTGTTTAATTGATTTTTAACGGAGGTTTAATTGACTATTATTCAAGCGATTGTTTTAGGGCTAATTCAAGGTTTAACGGAATTTCTTCCGATAAGTAGCACGGGGCATTTAACCGTTGCCGGAAAATTAATGGGCGTAATTTCGGCAGAGCATCCCGAACGCTGGACTTCGTTTATTGCGGTAATCCAATTGGGGACTCTGCTTGCCGTGCTGATATACTTTCGAAACGAATTGATTGATATTATACGTGATTTTATTGGTGATAATCTCATTAACCGAAAAAAATATTCCGAACAAACTGTAAACTCGAAACTCGGTTGGTTAATAATAATCGGTTCTATACCTGTTGTGATTGTCGGATTGGGTTTTAAGGATTTAATCGAAGGTGCGTTTACTAAAAATCTTTATGTAATTTCGGGAAGCCTAATATTTTTCGGGCTTGTGCTTGCCTTTTCCGAAAAGAAAGGGAAATTCTACAAGGATATGAATGACATAACTTGGAAAGATTCGCTTATTATCGGAATTTTTCAAACGTTCGCTTTAATTCCGGGTTCGTCGCGTTCTGGCACAACAATTACGGGTGGATTGTTTTCGGGATTGAAACGCGATGTTGCCGCTCGGTTTTCTTTCTTGCTCGGAATTCCCGCAATACTCGGTAGTGGATTATTGGAATTTTATCAATCGCTTGAATATCTCGATGCTTCGAGTGCTGTTAATCTTGCGGTTGCAACGCTTGTTTCGGCAATCAGCGGTTATTTCGCAATCGATTTTCTAATTAAATATTTGAAGAAACATTCAACGCAAGTTTTTGTAAGTTACCGCGTGGCAATTGCAATTCTTATTCTTTATTTAATTACTTCGAACGTGATAAGTCCTTAAAGAAAGGAGAATAAAATGAAAAAGATAGTTTTGTTTTTATTGGTTTTCTCGTTTGTTGTTTCGGGACAAGGGAAATACGCAATTAGAAACAATCGAATTAAAATTAATAAAAGAAAATTGGAAAGATTAATGAATTTGAAACACGGAGAAGAATTAATTGCAAAAATTAAAACCGATTTCGGCGAAATTGAGGTAAAACTTTTCCCCGATAAAGCACCGCTTGCCGTTAAAAATTTTGTGGGACTTGCAAATGCCGGATTTTACGACGGCTTGTTGTTTCACCGCGTAATTGATAATTTTATGATTCAAGGTGGCGACCCGACTGGAACAGGTTCCGGTGGCGAAAGCATTTACAACAAGCCTTTCGAAGATGAAATTGATCCGAACTTAAAGTTTAATCGTGCAGGACTTTTGGCAATGGCAAATCGTGGACCGAACACAAACACAAGCCAATTTTTTATTACGCTTGTCGCAACACCTTGGTTAAACGGGCATTACACAATCTTTGGTGAAGTAATTAAAGGGATGGATGTTGTAAAAAAAATAGGCAAAGTAAAAACAACAAAACCTTACGATCGTCCCGTTAAAGATGTTAAAATGAAAAGCATTCGTGTAATTAAGGTTGCGGATTGAAATGAACGAAAAAGAATTGATTAACGAGGCTTTCGAAGCAAAGAAAAAATCGATTGCGACTTATTCGAAATTTCAAGTTGGAGCGGCACTCGAAACCGAAGACGGGAAAATTTACTACGGGGCAAATATTGAGAACGCCTCGTATTCGCTTACGGTTTGTGCAGAACGCACTGCAATGTTTACCGCTTTACTTTCAGGCGAAAGAAAATTCAGACGAATTGCAATTGTTTCCGATTCATCAGAAATTACTGCCCCGTGCGGTGCTTGTCGTCAAGTGCTTAACGAATTTTGTGATGAAGATTTCGAAATTATTATGGCTAATAAAAACGGGAAGTTTGTTGTTAAAACACTTGGGGAACTACTTCCGCTTGGATTTAAGGGAGAAAATTTAAAATGATAAACGCACCTCATTTTACACCTCAAAATACCGGTTGGATTGAAGTTATTGCCGGCTGTATGTTCAGTGGAAAAACAGAAGAATTGATACGACGTTTACGCCGTGCGGAAATTGCAAAGCAAAAAGTGATGATTTTCAAACCGGCTATCGATAACCGTTATTCTGAATATGAAATTGTTTCGCACAGCGAACTTTCGATGAAAGCGGAAATTGTAAAATCGGCAAAAGAAATTTACGAACGAGCAAAAGATGCTGAAGTAATTGGAATTGACGAAGGACAATTTTTCGATTCGGATTTGGTTGACGTTTGTAACAAACTTGCCGACGAAGGCAAACGAGTTATTGTTGCGGGTTTGGATATGGATTACAAAGGCGAACCTTTCGAGCCAATTCCTTCTTTACTTGCGGTTGCCGAATACATTACAAAAACGCTTGCAATTTGCGTAGTTTGCGGAAATCCCGCAGATAGAACACAACGCAAAACCACTTCGAGCGAAAAAATTCTTGTTGGGGCAGCGGATGTTTACGAAGCTCGCTGCCGCAAATGCCATTACATTCCGGAAGGTTGATTTTATTGGACGAAACAAAAAAAGAATTTTTGGAAACCGATTGAATAAAAATACATCAAATACATTTGACGAAAACGAACTGATTGAACGAAGCAAGCAAGGTGATAAAAAAGCGCTTGCCGAGCTTGTAAAATTGCACGAAAACACGGTTTACAATTTTGCTTTTAAAATTTGTCGCGACCGTGAAAAAGCTGAACACGTAATGCAGGAAACGTTCTTAAGTTTGGTGAAATCGATTTCGCAATTCAGCGGTAAATCGAAACTCTCGACGTGGCTTTACACTGTTGTTTCAAATCATTGTTTGATGCTTGCTCGATACGAAAAAAAACGCATTGCTTCCGAATTTGAAGAAGAAGCAAGTTTTTCTGATGCGGTTTCTTCGGATAGTTGGAATGTAACACCGAGCGATGTTGCCGAAAATAACGAACTGAAAGAGATGCTCGATAGAGTAATTAAACGTTTACCGGAAGATTACAGAATTGTTTTTATGCTGCGGGATGTTGAAGGTTTTTCGACTAAAGAAACTGCCGAAATAATGAACCTTTCCATTCCCGCCGTAAAATCAAGGTTACACAGAGCAAGAGCCTTTTTAAGAAATGAAATAAATAAAGAATTGAAAGATGGAATTTAAAAAAATCACTTGTCAGGATGTTGCCGAATACATTTGCAAAACTTTGGCGGAAGATATTGACTCGCCCCAATGTGCCGAAATTAAGGAGCATCTTGAACATTGTGATAACTGCTCGAATTATTTTAAGAGCGTAAAAGATACGATTGTTCTTTACCGGAATTATTCCGTCGAAGTCGATAACGAATGTCACCAAAGGCTGATGAAATATCTTGATTTGGAAGATGTGGATGAGCAAAATGGTTGAAATTTTTTAACATAACTCTTTCGCTGCACAGTATTTATTCAAAAAAGATTTTGAGTGTGAGTTTACTTACAGTAAATGATAATTCGTTGAAAACTCTGAATAATATGTTATCTCTGTAGTGCTTTCCCGAAGTTGCCTCAGGCTCTCAACATCTACCTCTTTTAATTGGATTTATTTTATTTGGTCATCTCGAATCTCGCAATAAAAAATGTCATGACGTAGAATGCGATGTTTCAAAAAACAAATTTGATGTTCCGTTGTAATTACTTTTATTTGTTGTGAATGCGAATAATTTATTTATCCATTTAATTTTAATTTTGCAAGTATTTGCAACGCTTCATTATCGAATTTTGAAAAAGCAAACCACTTTTTCCCCAAATCTTTTAAACTGGCACCGAAATGGTAAATTTCTTTTTCGTCGATAATTAAAAATCTATCGTGAGAATCGGGAAACTCAATAATTTCAATAGGTTCGTATTGTTGGTTGAATTTTTGTAAATCGAGTTTTAATTGTTTGGAAATCCTTCTTGTGTAAATAGAAACTTTAACTTTTTTCTTTCTTTTGGTAAATAAAGTCAAAACAGTTTCATCAATAAAATTATCGATTAAAATAATGGAGCGTTTCGCAGATCGAATTAATTTCGCAACAAATTTATAGGCATCGAATATTTGTCCGTTAAAAAATATGCCATGAGTCTTTTTTATTTCGTTATTCTGTAAAGCATCAAAAATATGTTCAAAGTTTTCGTCATGTTTAATTAACTTTTTCTCAATTTGTTCAAACTTCTGAAAGATATATGCATTTTCCATTAAAAGTTGACGCATTTTAACAAAAGCTTCCATTATTTTAATACTCACTTCAATAGCAATATCAGAGTGTAATACTGCGGAGAGCATTGCGACACCTTGTTCGGTAAAGGCATAGGGATTAACGGACGAGTGTTTTAGTTTTGTGAACCGGTCACAAATTGCGACCAGTTTATTTTTTTCTTCATTTTTAGTTGAAACCTAAAAGATTCTGGAAAGCGTTTTAGATTTCTTTTTACCTGCTCATTTAATCTTTTAGTAGGGACTTGATATAATTCAGCCAGATCTCGATCTATCATTACTTGCTTCCCTCTAATGGTAAAAATGCGGTTTTCAATATTTTGAGTTTTAATAATTTCAGACATAATTAATATTTACCTTCAATTATTCCTCTATTCTCTCAATGTGTTATTAAGATTTTCGGTTCAGCTTAATACAATAGCTTTTGTTTTCAATATTAAATTTACTGATAACTGATTAAGAACTCAAATTTTATTTTTAATCTGAATTTTCGATTTATTATTTTCATTTAATAAATCTTAATTTCTGTTAAATATACTTTATGAAAATTTTTGTGAAAATATTTTCTTTTGTAATTATTTTAAGTCTAAATGCTTGCACAAATAACGTTCAACCTGTTGAATTTCAAAACGAAAAAATACTGGGAACATTAATTGTCGGTGCTGATCCAGGAGTAAGCCACGAAAGAATAGATGCTTATTTTAATGCTGCTTCGTCTATTAATTCCAATTGGGTTAGGTTGGGATTAATCTAGGAATTAGCCAATCCCGAAAAAGATGTTTACAATTTTTCGGAATACGATTGGATTTTTCAAAAAGCGAAAGACTATAATTTGAAAATCGTAGCTGTTGTTATTTTTACACCGCGTTGGGCTTCTGCCGATACAACCGGTGATGATTATTATTTGTATCCGCCAACAAATTTTAAGATAGGAAATTATTCATCTTCGCTTGGTACTGTTGGAACTGGCTACGATTACCTATTCAAATTTGCCAAGAAAATTTCTTCTCGATATTCTGATGTTATTGAATATTGGGAATTCTGGAACGAGCCTGATGTAATTAATGGTTTTCTTTACGATTTTGATAACGATGGTTCAACTGCGAATGAATACGCCAAGATGCTCGAATATTTTTACCACGGAATAAAGGAAGGAAATGCTTCGGCGAAAGTTTTATTAGGCGGTTTGGCAAATTCATCGCTCGAAGATAATTGTGATATTAATTTCGCGGAAGCAATTTTGAACAATCAATTTTATCCTGCAAAAGATAATTTTGACATTTTCAATTTTCATGTGAACTTCAAATCACCGGAAGAAATATTATCGGATATTGATAAATTTTCAAATCTTCTAAATCAATATTCGATTGGTTCGAAACCAATGTGGATTACGGAAAGTAGTTATTCACCTATTCAAAGATTTCAGAATGTTGAAAATTATCAGAATGGTGAAGTGAGTTTTAATAATTATGTTAGAGATGTTCTTTCGCTCGAAATTAATTCGAAAGTGCAAGCTGCGTTTTGGGCTGTATTATTTGATTATCCCGATAGCACGGAAGATGATTTTCCGTATAAATTTTCGGGCTTGTTTACAAATGATTTACGTGAAAAAGATGCTGCGGAAATTTTTAAGAACATTCAGAGTTCGTTTGACAAATAAATTTCGTGCATTAAAAATTTCTGTTAATAAGATTTAACAATTCGCTCTTTTTGATTTTCCCAAGATGATTTCGCGGTATGTGATTTACGACAATTATTTCTTTCGGGATTTCGAATTTTCCCAAATGTTTTGAAACTATTGAT
The DNA here is from genome assembly GCA_964477915.1 of uncultured Melioribacter sp. Classification (GTDB taxonomy): domain Bacteria; phylum Bacteroidota; class Ignavibacteria; order Ignavibacteriales; family Melioribacteraceae; genus WGAL01. The sequence continues at coordinate 10,233 of CAYZGB010000034.1, forward strand.
TTTATTGCCTCTTTTTCAATCTTTTCTTTAAGAACCAATGCAACACAAAGTTTTTCGCCCCATTCTGAATCGGGAAGAGCGAAGGTTTCGGCATCTTCAATAAAATCAAGGGAAAGAAAAACTTTCTTCACTTTCTGAAGATTTACATTTTCGCCGCCGCTGATGATGAAATCTTCTTTGCGTCCCGTGATAAATAAAAATCCGTCGTCATCAATTCTTCCGAGATCGCCGGTGTAAAATTTCTCGTCCCTAAATTTTTTGGATGTTTCTTCCGGATTGTTAAAATAACCTTTGGCGATTTGTTCGCCACCGATAATTATTTCATTTTCATTAGTTAAGGTAAGATTAATTCCGCTAAAAGGTTTTCCTGCGGCTTCCGGTTTTTGTTCAAAATCCTCGGGTGAAAGAATTGTAACCATTGAAGTAGTTTCGGTTGAGCCGTAAACTTTGTAAACGGGAAAGCCTTTGTTTATTGCGGTTCCCATTGTCTTAGCGTCAATCGGTCCGCCACCGGCAAACACGGCACGTAGTTCTGAATAAGGTTTAACATCTTTTTCAAGCAACCTTTTTAATGTTGTTTGAACAACAGAAAAAAAAGAAGGATGAAATTTTTCTATTGATTTTACAATTGACTCAAAATGCAGGCTTTCGGGAATAATAATTTTAGAGTAACTGAAAATTGAGCGAAAAATAATTGCAAAACCGCCAATGTGATAAAACGGCAATGAAGCGAGCCACGAATTATTTTTGCTCGACGTGAAAATTTTGGAAATGTCTTCAGCGTTCGCGAGAAGATTACGGAAAGTAAACAATACGGCTTTCGGCTTTGATGTGCTTCCCGAAGTAAATAAAATCAATGCGTCGCTATCTTTGTCTATTTCGATAGAAGTTGAACTTTTCTTTATTGGAAATTCACCTTCTATCTCGATAGTTGAATAATTGCTTATCTTGTTTTTAAGATTTTCGGAAACAATAACTTTATTTGCTTTAACAATTTCAAGCAATTCGTTAATCTCGGCTTCCGAAAGCATTATGTTTATTGGCGAAGGAATAGACCGAATTTTCCATAAAGCAAAAATTGTAACGACAAATTCAATTGAATTTTCAGAAAGTATCGGAACGATTTCTCCTTTATTAATGAATTGCGAAAAGTAAGCGGCTTTCCGCTGGATTCTCGATAACAATTCCGAATATGTTAGAGTAATTTTTTCTGTTTCAATCGCAACATTGCCACAGTTTGAAATTATTTCGATATTATTATTAGTGGAGAACATCGGTAATTACGTCTTTTGTCTTAAAGCAGAGAATATCGTTTATTGAACTTTTTGTATTTATGCGAATGCCGAGTCCATGTGTTTCCGAGGGAACAAACGAAGCGAATAACTTAATCCAATTAAATGCAATCGCGTTTTCGAATGTTGTTGAAATAATTACTCTTGCTTTCTTGTTTCTCGCTTCTTCAATAAAATCAAGCATTTTCCCAATTCCACCAAAAAACATCGGTTTTATTACAAAAATTTTAACGCCGTTTTTGAGTGCGTAATAAAATTCTTCAATTTGCTTTGCCGTTAAATCAATTGCAACCAAATTCGGAAATTCATTTGCAAGACGAATATTATCTTCAAGTTGAGAAGTAGGATCTTCAATAAAATCAATGTTAAGATGTTTAATGAGCTTAATATTTTCCGTTGCTTCGTCGTATTTCCAAATTCCGTTCGGGTCGAGACGAATTTTGATATTGTTTTGATTCGAAATTTCTTGAATTACCGATAAACCTATTTTATCAGTAATTTTAATTTTAATTGTGTATGAATTGTTATCACGTGAATGGTTTGTTAAAAATTCGGCTTTATCAGTAGAAGTAAGAAGTGCCGATTTTACACATCTTTGGGAACATTTGTTTAACTTTAACCTAATAAAATCAATGGTTTCATCGCCTTGTAATGCTGCTGAATTAATTGCAAGTTTAATAAAAGCTTGGTCGTAAGCAAAAATTAATGTTGGAAAATTTGCGAATTTTTCGTTCAACAAATTTTCAAATTCTTTGAAGTCATTGATTTTTAAGGATGAAATTGAATTGCTTTTCCCAGATAAAATACTTTCGACTTTTTTTCTTGTTTCGTCGAAATTTTCTAACGAAAAATTATCGAGTGGCGATGCTTCACCAATTACCGTGTGTCCATACTCATTTTTGAATTTCAAGTACAAAGTTTTTCTTTCGGTAATTTCCTCTTTCGCCGTTTCAACTTTCGGAACGGAAAATTTGTGTACCGAAAAATCAACTAATTCTATTTTCATATCACTAATCCGATTGAAAATAGTAAAGAAAATAGAACGGAAAACATTGCCGTTTTTGCTAATGTAAGATTAAGTTGTTTCCCTTCTGTGGTAATCATTTCTTTAATTAGCTTGATTGCAAGGGGAATAAGTAAAACCGGTAAAAAAATCGCAATTGTAAATTCGTACTGAAAATAAAGTTGAAACAAAACTATGTAAGAAATCACAATCGAAATAATGTATTGAAAAAGAGAAAACCGCTTACCGAAAATAACGGCAAGAGTTTTTTTATTTACAAGTTTGTCTTCATCGGCATCGCGATAATTATTAACTACAAGAATATTAGTGATTAACGAACCAATCGGCACAGCAACCCAAATTACAAGCGGTGAAACGGAGATTGCTTGCACGTAGTATGTTCCGGCGGTTGCAACCAATCCGAAAAAAACAAAAACAAAAACATCGCCAAGTCCGTTGTACGCAAGGGGAAAAGGTCCTGCAGTGTAGGAAATACCCGCAATTATTGAGAGAACACCAATTAGCAAAGCCGGTAAACCGCCAAGATAAACCAAATAAAGACCGGAAGCAAAAGCCAAAGTGAAAGTAATGTAAATTGCTTTTTTCATCTGTGTTGGAGTGATTATTCCGAGAGTTAGAAATCGTTCTGGTCCAACGCGATCTTTGCTATCTGCACCTTTTTTGAAATCGCCGTAATCGTTTACAAAGTTTGTCCCGATTTGAATTAATAATGAAACAACAAGTGCAAGAAAAGCTGGAATAGGCTTGAAAACATTATCGTGAATTGCTACGGCTGATCCAACCAAAACCGGAGCAACCGCAGCTGGCAATGTTTTCGGTCGCGAGGCAATAACCCAAAGTTTAATTTTTGAGATATTTTTGTATTCGTCCATCTTTTTTACGGAACTCTCGGGAACTTCGAGAAATCGGGTTTTCGTTTTTGAACGTAAGCATCGCGACCTTCTTGTGCTTCGTCGCTCATATAGTAAAGTAGAGTTGCATTTCCGGCAAGTTCTTGAATTCCGGCTTGTCCGTCGAGCTCAGCGTTGAAGGCGGATTTAAGCAAACGGATTGCGAGAGGACTGTGTTGCAAAATTTCTTTCGCCCATTTTACGCCTTCTTCTTCGAGTTGTTCAACGGGCACTACTGCATTTACAAGTCCCATTTCCAAAGCTTCTTGTGCATTGTATTCACGGCACAAATACCAAATTTCGCGAGCCTTTTTTTGTCCTACAATTCTTGCCAAATAACTTGCACCGAAACCGCCGTCGAAACTTCCTACTTTCGGTCCGGTTTGACCGAAAATTGCATTATCGGCTGCAATAGTTAAATCACATACGACGTGCAATACGTGCCCACCGCCAATTGCATAACCGGCAACCAATGCAATAACCGGTTTCGGCATACTGCGAATAAGTTTTTGAACATCAAGAATATTTAAACGCGGAACACCGTCAACACCAACGTAGCCTTGATCGCCTCGAACTTTTTGATCACCGCCCGAGCAAAAGGCGTATTTTCCGTCCTTTGCCGGACCTTCTCCGGTTAATAACACTACGCCAATTGAAGGATCTTCGCGTGCATCTTGTAATGCTTCGTAAAGTTCGTTTACGGTTTCGGGACGAAAAGCATTTCTTACTTCGGGACGATTAAAAGCAATACGTGCAATGCCATCGGCTTTTTTGTAAGTAATATCGCTGTATTCTTTTGCAGTTTTCCATTCAATCATTTTTCCATCCTTTCCTAATTTGAAAAAACAAAAAAAAGAAAAATCGGTTGGTTTAAAAAAGTATGCATTTTCAAAAATCATCTCTGTGTTTCCTCTGTGCCCTCTGTGGTTTCAAAAAAATAAAAAAGTAAATCTCTGAAATCCATATCTTTATTAACTAAAATTCATTTTGTTGAAAGGAAAGTAAATGAAATTCATATTAAACGGAATTCAAAAAGAATTTAACGGCGATTTAAATTTATCTTTACTCGAATATTTACGCGAAGTTGAAAATATAACATCGGTAAAGGACGGATGTTCCGGGCAAGGCGTTTGCGGTGCGTGTACAGTTGAGATAAACGGCAAGTCGGCTTTATCCTGTGCAACGCCGATGAGAAAAATCGAAGGTGCGAATATTGTTACACTTGAAGGAGTTGAGGAAAGCAAGCAAAGAATATTTGCCAATGCCTTTGTAATAAAAGGCGGTGTTCAATGTGGATTTTGCACGCCCGGAATTGTAATGAATGCGAAAATATTGATTGAAAACAACCCGAAACCAACTCGCGAGGAAATTAAAAAAGCGATAAATAAAAATTTATGCCGTTGCACCGGATACAAAAAAATTATCGATTCAATAGAATACGCTGCAGAAGCAATTCGCGAAGGAAACGAAATTCCAACTCCAAAGAAAATTGGGAAAGTCGGCAAACGCGAGCCAAAATACAAAGCGGAAGATTACGTAATTGGGAAAGCAAAATTTGTTGATGACATAAAATTTGACGGAATGCTTTACGGAGCGTTTCGATATTCCGATTATCCGCGAGCCGAGGTAATCAAAATCAATATTGAAAAAGCAAAGTCTTATCCGGGTGTTGTTGAGGTTTTAACGGCAAATGATATTCCCGGTGAACGCTACGTAGGATTGATTGTCAAAGATTGGCCAATGATGATTGCAGAAGGCGAAACGACGCATTACGTTGGAGATGTTTTGGCAAGCGTTATTGCTACGGATAAAAGAACAGCACGCGAAGCCGCAAAATTGATTGAAGTTGAATACAATGTTTTTGATCCTGTAACCGACCCCGAAAAATCATTTGAAGAAGATGCCCCGAAAATTCACCCCAAGGGCAATTTACTTGATGTAACGAAGATAATTCGTGGAGATATTGAAAAAGCAAAGGAAAATTCCGCATATTTCCAAAGGTGTTTATCAAACACAAATGATTGAACACGCTTATATGGAACCGG
>CAYZGB010000035.1:0-15451 GCA_964477915.1 uncultured Melioribacter sp.
ATTTAAGTCCCTTCAATTTTGCTCGGTATTCTTGTTGCAACTTAAAACTTTCGATTATAAAATTCAAATTTTTACACTAAATCTTATTGCATAAAAATACTTTTTATTCATTGGTTAAAAATCAAAAGCAAAAAACATTATAATTCATCCGAAAGAACAAATTTTACTCCTGCATCTTTTAATTCTTTTTCTGCATTTTCAACATCGCCTTCTTTTGCATAAATTGCTTCAACAGCATCTCTTACCAAATAAACATCAAATCCTTCCTTTACAGCATCCAAAGCAGATGCTTTTACGCAATATTCAATTGTTAATCCGGTTACGTATAATTTAGTTACACCTTTACTTCTTAAAAATTCTGCAAGTTTTACATCGGTAACTTCAAATGCGGAGTAACCATCGTCTTTTATGCCTGTTCCTTTACTGAAAATGTAATCGATTTTATCCGTACGAAGATCGGGATGATACTCCGCTCCTTTTGTTCCTTGAATGCAGTGTGGGGTCCAAATTTTGAAATGTTCCGTATTTTCGGGGTGCCAATCGCGAACACCAACAACAAGCGGAAATTTATCGATAATCTTATTAATTACAGGAACTACAGCATCGCCTTTGGGAGTTGGCAAAGCACCACTCGGACAAAAATCATTTTGTACATCAACGATTAGCAACGCTTTCATTTTATCTTCTCCCGTTTAGTTCAAGTTTAAGTTTATTGCGTAAACCCATTAATTTAGAGCTAATTCCCACTTTATAAACATGAGGGAAATCGAAACGCTTCATTTCGTCGGGAAGTTGCCTAAATCTCTTTTCGGAAAATTCGGCAATCTCTTTTACTGATAATTTTTCGCTTCTTCTTTCGCCATTAACAATTTGCGGTTGAAGAAGTTCTTCGTGCGGCAGTCCTCTTACAAGCTTGAATTTTTCGGGATAGTGCGGATGAAAATATTTCTCAGGCGGATTTTCTACATCAAGCACAATCGCATCGCCGTAAAATTGTTCGCTTCCGTTGTAAAACCGGATTATCTTCTTCTTACCGGGGAGAGTTGTCTTTTCGGGATTATCGGAAAGTTTCATCGTTGGCAAGCCTTCAATTTCGGAAAGTTTATAAACACCGTCCAAAGCACCATCGGGGAAAGCGGTTACTAATTTTGTTCCAACTCCGTACAAATCAATTTTTGCACCTTGCTCGTTGAGGCTTTTGATGATGTACTCATCCAATTTATTGGATACCGCAATTTTAACGTAATCCAAACCGGCGTTGTCTAATTGTTTCCGAACTTCGCGACTTAAAAATGCGAGGTCGCCGCTATCCAAACGAACGGCAAGTAATTTTTCGCCTTCTTTTTCAAGCTCTTTCGCAATTTTAATTGCATTCGGCAAGCCGGATTGCAGAGTATTGTAAGTATCCAAAAGAAGAACGGTTTTGCTTTTGTAAATTTCGGCGTATTTCTTAAAGGCTTCGTATTCGCTTTCAAAACTTTGAATCCACGAATGAGCCATTGTACCGCTTGGAGAAATTCCGTAAAGTTCCGCAGCAAGCACATTTGAAGTGGCAACACATCCACCAATAATTGCCGCACGGCTCGCCCATAACGCACCCAAACCTTGTGCGCGTCTCATTCCAAAATCGAGTACCGCTTTATTTTTCGAAGCGTAAACTATTCGCCTTGCTTTTGTTGCCACAAGCGATTGGAAATTCAGGATATTCAAAAGCAATGTTTCAATTAGTTGTGCTTGAACTAAATTTGTTTCTATTCGCAAAAGAGGTTCATTGGGGAATACAATTTCTCCTTCTTTGACCGAATAGATATTTCCCTCGAAACGTAAGTTTTCCAGATAGTTGAGAAACTCTTTATCAAAATTTTGTTTTCTTAAAAAATCGATTTCTTTAGTGCCGAATTTAAAATTCTCCAACGCTTCAAGTAATGTTTCCAATCCCGCAAAAACAACATATCCACCTTGAAACGGATTACTTCTGAAAAAGTAATCGAAAACCGCTTTCCTTTCGTGAATACCGGTTAGAAAATAGCCTTGTGCCATTGTGAGTTCGTAAAAATCGGTGTAGAGCGAATAGTTCATTTTTACTCCAAAATATTTACAAGTAAGATTAAAAAATAATCATTCTAATTTTTTTAGCATACTGCTCTTTTTTGAGGTGTGTTTTAGTTCTTCGTACTTTTTCCGTAGTCAATTGCAAACTCGAAATTGTCATTTCAAATCCGAGAGCAACTTGTTGCGAGGGGCGAGAAATCTTAAATTTAAATTTTCCTCAATACATTCTTTTTAAGATTCCTCGTCTCTTCGTCCCTCGGAATGACAGCCCCAAAACCAAAGTCCCGTAGGGACGACAACTTTGTAGCAAGAGAATTCCCAATAAAATCAAGATCCGTAGGAGCGAAACCTTAGATCTGTGAGCAGTGAGCGGTGAGCAGTGAGCGGATTATCTTACTTTATCCGAAACTGGTTGTCTGTCGAAAAAAATTTGTTTTTTATTCGCGAATTCGCGGCGATTTGAAATTCAAAATTCAAAAAACTTTACTAACTTTTAACTTTATTAACTTTCAACAAAAAAATATTTCCCCTATTCCCTTATACCCTTATTCCTTTTTACCTTTATTTTTTAAGGCTTTCATTAACTCGGCAAAAACCTCCGTTGCTTTCCCTTGAAGAAAAATATCGGGTAATTCTTCCGCTGTGTAGTTCGAGGGGTTTTTATTTATCTCAATTATTTTCGCACCGTTTCTTTGTGCTTCAATCGGGATTAATGACGCCGGCATAATTTCTCCGCTTGTTCCAACAACGATAAACAAATCGGATTTCTCCGCTTCTTCAAAAGATAGTGTTCCGGCCGGTTCCGGAATAGGCTCGCCAAAGAAAATAAAATCGGGCTTTAGCAATCCGTTACACTTTTTGCATTTGGGTGGAATTTCATCAAGCGAAATTTCCGACGCTTCGAATTTTTCGCCGCATTCGGTACAAGTTAAGGATTTTGACGTCCCGTGAAATTCCAAAACATTTTTACTTCCCGCCGCTTGATGCAAACCATCGATATTTTGTGTAATTACCGTTTTAATAAATCCCGATTGTTCCATTAAAGCAATCGCTTTGTGTGCATGGTTCGGTTCAGCCTTTCCGAAAAAATCGTAAAATATTTCACGTATTACTTTCCACGATTTTCCCGGATTTGAATAAAAATACGAAATATCCAAAATTTGCGGATCGTACTTACTCCATAGCCCGTCTTTACCACGGAATGGCGGAATGCCGCTTTCCACCGAAATTCCCGCTCCGGTAAAAACAGTTGTGTGAGAAGAACTTAAGATTAATTCTACCGCTTTATTAATCTCGCTTTCCATTTCTCTCCTCGTAAATTATTGGCGTTGTTTAATTACTTCATAAAGCAAAATTCCAGTCGCAACCGAAACGTTCAGCGATTGAATTTTTCCGAACATCGGAATTTTAACGACTTCATCGCACAATTTTGCGGTTAGTCTCCGTATTCCCTTCTCTTCGTTACCAACGATAATTGCAACATCTTTGCGATAATCAATTTCGGTAAAATCTTTTTCAGTATCAAGCGAAGACCCGATTACCCAAATCCCGTTTTCTTTCAGTGTTCTAATAGCATTTGCAAGATTAGTAACTTTTGCGATTTTCAAATAAGATAATGCACCGGCGGATGTTTTTTCGACGGTATCGTTAATTGGTGCGGATTTATTTTCCGTAATTATTACGCCATCAACTCCGCTTGCTTCGGCTGTGCGTAAAATTGCTCCGAGATTGTGCGTATCCTGAATTGTATCTAAAACGAGGAACAATGCATATTTGTTTTTCCTTTCGGCTACAAGTAAATCTTCAACCGAATAATATTTTACATCGGATAAAATTGCAATAACGCCTTGTGTGTTTTTGTTTTGTTTTTCGTATTTGCGGAATTTTTCGGCAGGAAGTTTTGTTACTTTAATTCCGTGCTTTTTTGCGGCAATTAAAATGTTTTCTAACGAGGAATTTTTTGAAGAAAAATTAATTACGATTTTTTCAATTTCGCGCCCGGAATTTATCGCTTCGAGGACTGGTTTTCTGCCAAATATTGTTTTCATAAAAATTTTATGTTAAGATTAATTATTTTTTCCCAGCCTCAAAATCAAACTTGCTCTTATTAAAAATCATCCTCAAATTCATCATCATCAAATTCAACGTCGTCTAAATTAGTATAAGTCAACCCCATATTTCTATATCTTTCCGGCAATAAATCTACAAAAACTTTTTCTTGTTTTCCCGTACTCATATCCTTAACTTGAACATAGCCATTAGTAATCTCGGAATCTACAATGATTACTTCGAGAGCCGAAAATTTGTTAGCCTCTCGCATCTGTGCTTTAACGCTTCTGTTTAGGTAATCAAATTCAGTAGGAATTTTATGTAATCGCAAAAGGTTTGCAATATTCATTGCTTCGGTTCTAAAATTATTATCGGCAACAACAATATAAACATCTACCACTTTATCACTTGACTTAAGCAAGCCTTTGTTTTTCATCGCGAGAAGAATTCTTTCAATTCCGGCAGCAAAACCAATAGCGGGCAGATCGGGACCACCCAATTGTTTCGAAAGCAAATTATATCTTCCACCACCGCACAAAGCGTTTTGTGCGCCCAAACTTTCGGAAACAATTTCGAATGTTGTATGCGTATAGTAATCCAAACCACGTACGAGTGTGTGGTCGATTTCATATTCCAACTCGCTATGGTCTAAATATTTCAGAACTGTTTCGAAATGCTCTCTATCTTCTTTGGAAATATAATCCAAAAGTTTAGGAGCGTTTTTCATTATTTCAATATCGTTCGGATTTTTACTATCGAAAATTCTGAGGATATTCGTTTTAAATCTTTTTTTGCTTTCTTCACTTAAATCTTCATAATGCGGTTCAAGATAATTTCGCAAAACCAAAAGATATTTTCTCCGGTCATCGGGCGAACCGAGCGAATTGATTTTTATATTAAAATCATTAAAGCCAAGGTGTAAAAAGATAATATACGGAATAAGAATCATTTCAAAATCAAGTGCAGGATTATGGCTTCCGATTGCTTCAGCTCCGAATTGATGAAACTGACGCAATCTCCCCGCTTGTGGACGCTCTTGACGGAACATTGGAGAAATATAGTAGAATTTATTTAGCATATTTTTTTTATGAAGCGAATGCTCCAAAACCGCACGCATCACGGAAGCAGTCATTTCGGGTTTTAATGTTAAACTTGTGCCCCCTTTATCCGTAAAAGTGTACATTTCTTTTCCGACAATATCGGTCTCTTCGCCGATACTTCTTGCAAAAAGTCTTGTTTCCTCGAAAATTGGAGTTCTAATTTCACCGTAGTTAAAAGCTTTTAAAAATTCAAGAACAACAACTTCCACTAAATGCCAATCTACGATTTCGGGATAAAAAATATCCTTAGTTCCTTTAACAGCTTTAATCATTTGATTTCCTTTATGAAAATAGTTTTTCTTCTTCGGTTTTTAATAATTCGTAAAGTTCATCGGAGGAAGAAGCATCGAAAAGTTTTTGACGAAATTCGTCGTTGTTAATCAAACGGGAAATTCTGCTTAACATTTTGATATGTTCGCTTACCATATCTTCTTTACCTACCAAAAGGAAAATCAATCGCACAGGTTGTCCGTCGTGGGAGTTAAAATCCAAAGGCTCGGCAAGTTTTGCAACTGCAAGAACAAATCCGTCAACAGCATTGGTTTTTGCATGTGGAATTGCAAATCCGTTACCGACACCGGTTGATAATATTTTTTCCCTTTCCAAAACCGATTTTTTGATTTCTTCTACATCTTTTACTTTAGGTTCGGTGCGAAGTGTATCGACTAATTGGGAAATTGCTTCTTCTTTATTCTGAAATTTTACATTGAAAAGGATGCGGTCTTTATTTAAAATCTCTGCTAAAACCATAGCTAAACTCATTTTTTATTTAAAAAATAAATATACTAAAATTAGATTGTTTAATCTTCTTGAAAATAGAATATTTTGTGGATTACAAAACAAAGTTAGGTTTAACAGAGGGAAGGTAGAAGGTTAAAAGTTTATGAAATTTATAATGTTGAATGTTGAATTATGAATGTTGAATTGGAGGTTAAAAGGTAAAAAGGAAAAGAGGAAAAAAGGCGAAAAGGTTTCTCTATGCTGTTCTTCTCCGAACGAAATTGTATTTCGTTCGGAACTAACGTACGAAACTTTGTTTGGTTTTATCGTTTTTTTTTGTTTCGCTCCTACGGAGCTTAGTTTTGTTGTGGTTATTGTTTTCAACAAAGATTTCGTCCCTACGGGACTTTGCTTTTGCCGTCATTTCGAACGAAGCCTACGAAGTAGGCAGAGGAGAAATCTTTTTACATTCTGGAAATAAAATTTCTAATGCTATTTTCGTCCGAAACACAGTTTCGGACGGAGAAACTGACCGCTGGACAGTTTACCCCGGGAATCGGGGCTGACTACTGACCGCTGAAAAAAAATCCGTGTTCTATTAAGAATAAGTATAATCATAACAAATAAGAACAAATCAGCGTCCCAGTTGTTTCACGTTTATCTGAATTTTATTTTTCCGCTATAAATGCATAAACGGGAATATTAACGGGAAATTCATACTCGGGATTTTGCTTAATTATTTTTTTTATTTTATAAATACCTTCATTGTATTCATCTTCGGTTAACGAAGCAAGTTGCGATGTGTTGTGCTTTTCGAGAAATTTATCGTTAAAAACATCGTTCCCAACAAAATTCTTCTTTGTTGTAAAAACATATTCAACAACAATATCGGTAAATCCGACTTTTGCAAACAAATGTTTCACGTCTTTTTGCGAAAGAAATCTTTTTGAATCTTGCTTAAAAATATTTGGGAAGAAATCGTAAACGTACCACGAAAAATCGGGATTGTGAAAATCCGCGAAAAGAATTATCACTTTCCCCTTTATTTTCAGTACTCTGTAAATTTCTGTTGCCGCTTCTTCTTTATTTTCAAAGTGATGAAATGCGTGAACAATAAAAACAATATCGAAAATGTTACTTCCGAATGGGAGGTATTCGGCGTATCCGTTTACGATTTTACCCTTTATTTTGGAGTGCTTCAACATTTGCAACGAAGCATCGACCCCGAAAATATTGGACTTTAGAGTATTCCCCCAATGAAATGTCCCGCAACCTAAATCAAGTACTTTCCCAACGCTTTGAATTTTTTGCGAAAGATAATTTCCAATGTAATCAAAATCGTTTGCCGAATATCTTTCGTTAAATTTGTTAGCAATGTTTTTATAAAGATTCATCTCTAAAATTCCGCACAACAAAATCGTTAAATTTTGCTTCAAACTTTTTCACTTTTGGCGTTATTACATAAGCACAGTAGGGTTTATCTTTGTTCCGTTCGTAATATGCTTTGTGGTAATCTTCGGCGGGGTAAAATTTTTCGAGTGGCTCAACCGCAGTAACGATAGGCTTTTCGTAGATTTTTTCTTTAGTCAATTTCTCAATTTGCGATAATGCGATTTCCTTCTGTTTTTCGTTTGTGTAAAAAATAACGGAACGATATTGTTCGCCAACGTCGTTTCCTTGCCTATTTAAACTTGTCGGGTCGTGGATTTCCCAAAATACTTTCAATATTTCATCAAACGAAATTTCTTCGGCATCGAATTTTATTAATGCAACTTCAGCGTGTCCGGTTTTTCCAGTGCAAACCTCCTCATACGTCGGATTTTCTTTGTGTCCACCCGCATAACCCGGCTCAACGGAAATAACGCCTTTTAGTCTTTTGTAAATTGCTTCGGTGCACCAAAAACATCCGGCACCGAGAACCGCAGTTTCTATTTTCATAATTATGTCCTTCTTTTTTTATTTTCAATTTAATAAAAACTTTACTCCGATTTTAATTGGTTTTCAATTTTATTAAGTTTCAATAACAAAAATATCGGAGGTTGTTATGTCGATAGTTTCAATAAATCCCGCCAACGGAAAAGTTATCCGCAAGTTTGATGAATTTTCACTCGAAAAAGTTTTCAGCATCATTGACGAAGTTCAAAAAGATTACGAATCTTGGAGAAAATTAAGTTATTCGGCAAGAAGTAAATTCCTATTTAACGTTGCCGAAACTTTACGTAAAAACAAACGTAAATATGCCGAAATAATGACAAACGAAATGGGCAAACCCATTACACAAGCGGAAGCCGAAGTTGAAAAATCGGCGTGGGTTTGTGAATATTATGCCGAAAATGCCGAACGTTTTTTATCGCACGAATTTGTTGAAACCGATGCAAGCGAAAGCTATGTACGTTTTGACCCGATTGGGATTGTGCTTGCCGTTATGCCGTGGAATTTCCCGTTTTGGCAAGTATTCCGTTTTGCCGCACCGGCGTTAATGGCGGGAAATGCAGGCATACTTAAACACGCATCAAACGTGCCTATGAGTGCTTTGGCAATTGAGGAAATTTTCCGCGAAAGCGGATTGCCTGATAATATTTTTAGAACATTGTTAATAGGCTCGAAACCAGTTCCCGAAATTATTAAACATCCTCTTGTAAAAGCGGCAACTTTAACCGGAAGTGAACCGGCGGGAAGCAAAGTTGCCGAACTTGCCGGTAAGGAAATAAAGAAAACGGTTCTCGAACTTGGCGGAAGCGACCCGTTCATTGTTTTGGAAGACGCCGATATTGACGAAGCGGTAAATGTAGGCGTAACGGCACGCTTAATAAATAACGGACAAAGTTGCATTGCGGCAAAGCGTTTTATTTACGTTGAAAAAATTGCCGAAGAATTTGAAACAAAATTCGTAGAAAAAATGAAAGCCGTAAAAGTAGGAGACCCAATGAATGAAGAAACCGAATTAGGTCCGATTGCAAGAGAAGATTTGCTTTTGGAACTTCACGAGCAAGTTCAAACAAGTGTTAAACAAGGTGCAAAAATTCTTTTGGGCGGCGAACGATTGAACCGCGAAGGTGCGTTTTACCCCGCAACAGTGCTTGCCAATGTTCAAAAGGGAATGCTTGCTTACAAGGAAGAGCTTTTCGGACCCGTTGCAATATTTATTAAAGTTAAAGACGAAGCCGAAGCAATTAAAGTAGCTAACGACACTAACTTCGGTCTCGGTGCATCAATTTGGACACAAAATATTGAGCACGCGAAAGAACTTGTCGGCGAAATTCATTCGGGAGCGGTATTCGTAAACGGCTTGGTAAAATCGGATCCGCGTTTACCTTTCGGCGGAACTAAACGTTCGGGCTACGGAAGAGAACTTTCGCACTACGGAATTAAGGAGTTTGTGAATATCAAAACAGTTTGGATTAAGTAAATAAATAGTAAAACAATATTATTATAAAAAATCAGTTTTTGTAATTAATCTAATTTTATTATCTTGCAAAAAATTAGAAAGATATTAGTAGGAGGATAAATGAAAACAGCAGCCGATTTATTAAAAGAAAAAGGACACAAAATCATCTCCGTTCCGCAAGAAAGTAAAGTTATTGACGCTGTTAAAATTATGAACGAACACAATATCGGTGCTATTTTGGTTACCGATGAAGACGGCGAATACGTTGGAATTTGGACAGAACGCGATTTAATGCGGAATATTGTTGAAGATGATTTCGATTTGCAAAATTCTAAAATTAAAGATTTTATGATTACCAAGTTAATTACCTCACCGAGTAATGCAACAATTTACGATTTGATGGACAAATTCCTTGGCAAGCGTTTTCGCCATATGTTGATTGAAGAAGATGGAAAGATTGTTGGACTGCTTTCGATTGGGGACGTTATTAAAGCGGACTTGAACGAAAAAACAAAAGAACTTGAAGAATTACACGCAATGGTGAATTGGGAATATTATGACAATTGGCGTTGGGAAAAGAAATAAAACAGTATCTTGCTTATATTAAATTTGAAAAAGGCGTTTTGATTAACGCCTTTTTTTATTTTGGGAAATTGTTTATTTCGTCTTTTCTTTCTTTCGTTTTTTAATTTTGTTTTCAGTTACCTTTTTTATTCTCATAACCGTTTCGTTATGAATTTTTTTATCCACTTTTTGCAAAATTGTTGAAATAAAATCGGGGTAATCTTTTAAATGCGGAAGAATTCCGAAACTTTCTCCATCCTTAAATGATATTACAACGGGCGAAGCAGGTTTGCCACTAAAAATTCCGCCGTCGATTTTCTCTATATCCGAAATTTTTTCTTCAATTTTTTTTGAGTTTAGAAGATAATCGTAAGCAAAAATTTTCTCGTCATCTACCTCAATAATAAATGGAATATTATTTCTGATTTTAGCGTAAAAACGAAAAACAACAATCAAAATAATTAAATTTATAGCTGCCGGAATTAAATTTGCCGTATCATTCTTAACAAAATAAAGTGAAAATCCAAGTTGAATACCAAACAAAACCAAAACGGGTAAATACATATATTTGTATATAATTTTCCCCAATAATGAATATTTGTAAATTCTCATTTCAATTTCCATAAATAATTTAGAAACGAAATATAAACGAAAGCGTAAGTTTTATCAAAGTAATGTTATCGATTTACTGTAATAAAATTTAAACTCGACCCGAGCTACTCTTTGTAACTATTCTGAAAAAACGTAAATTTACTCGCAATCTGAAAAAAATAAACGAATTTCGATTTGATTAACAAAAAAGAAATATTGGATTTTCTCGAAAATTATTCATTACAAAAATTAATCACACCATTTTGGCAATCAATTGATGAACAGACGAAATCCGCAAATTTTAAGAAATTCTCCGAGATAATAAATTCCTTCCCTGCAATAAAAACATCGAACACTGATTTTACTTCGGATACCGTTAAAATTGGCAATGCAAACGAAATTGAATTAAAAACAAAAGAGCAAATCGAACACGGACTAAAAAAATTAATGCCGTGGCGTAAAGGACCTTTTGAAATTTTTGGAATTTTCATCGATGCCGAATGGAGATCGAATCTGAAATGGAGAAGATTGGAAAATGAAATAACCCCGCTTAACGGACGAAAAATTCTCGATATTGGCTGCGGCAACGGATATTATATTTACAGAATGCTTGCCAACAACCCGGATGTTGTAATTGGCGTTGAACCGTACTTGCTCAATTTTACTCAATTTCTTGCAACAAGTAAATTCACTAATTCCTATCCTGTAAAAATCTTACCTTTGGGAATTGAATTATTGCCGGACAACATTCATTACTTTGATACCGTATTTTCAATGGGCGTTTTTTATCACCGTCGTTCACCATTCGATCATCTTTTTAAGCTACGCGAACTCGCAAAAAGCGGTGGTGAAATAATTCTTGAAACACTTGTAATTGAAGGGAAAAAAGGCGAGGTTCTTGTCCCCGAAGATAGATACGCCAAAATGCGTAACGTTTGGGTTATTCCAACAGTGCTTACTTTGGAAAGTTGGTTAAAACGTGCTAAATTTAAAAATATAAGATTAATCAACGTAACAAAAACTTCAACGAATGAGCAACGAAGAACAGCTTGGGCAGAATTTGAATCGCTCGAAGATTTTCTTGATAAGAAAAATCCTTTTCTAACAATAGAAGGCTATCCCGCACCACGCAGAGCAATCTTCATTGCCGAAGCACCGTAATTAGAATGCTGATTTTTAATACTTGATAGAACACGGATTAATTTCAGCAATAAGCCTTATCGTCACGTGATAAATTGTTCAGAAAATTTGTTATTTTGACTTCGACTTTGTTGTCGGGGTTCGAAACGACAGGATAGAGAAACCTTTTTCCCTCTTTTCCTTTTTACCTTTTAACCTCCAATTCAACATTCATAATTCAACATTCAACATTATAAACTTTCAACCTATTAGCCTTTTTACCTTTTGTCCTTTTTTCCTCTTAAATAAAACAAAGGTTCTTGTATTATTTCATCACATAAAGCAATTTCGTTTGGAGATAAATTCGCTTTTCATTCGTAAATTCGTGGCTATTAATATTTTCCATTTACAATATTATACTCTAAATTTGCACTTTGATTTTAATAAGATAGGTTAAAATGAATAACATTCTATTAGTTGGATTTGGAGCCGGGCTTGGCGGAATACTTCGTTATCTTGTTGCCAACTCGGTTCAACGACTTTTTCCAATGTCCCTACCAATAGGAACGTTGAGTGTAAATTTCCTTGGAAGCTTTTTACTTGGGCTTTTAATTTTCGGTCTTTCGGATAACGGAGTTCTCTCGTCGAACTGGCGATTGTTTTTAGCAATTGGGTTTTGCGGTGGCTTTACAACATTTTCCACTTTTTCTTTCGAGACATTTGCTCTTTTGCAAGATGCGGAATTTTTTCTTGCAACGTTAAATATTTTCTTAAATTTGTTTACCACAATTCTTGCTGTTGCTTTCGCTTACATAATTACGAGGTAAAAATGGGAACTTTAACAAAAGCAAAATTGCTGAGAATTTTCCTCGGCGATTCCGATAAAATTGGATCAATGCCCGTTTACGAAAGAATTATCCGCGATGCAAGGGAAATGAATATTGCAGGGGCTACCGCATTCAAGGGATTTATGGGTTTTGGTAGAAATAGTCATATTCACACAACAAAAATTTTAGCTATTTCCGATGACCTACCCGTAGTTGTTGAAATTGTTGACAGCGTTGAAAAAATTGAGGAATTTCTTCCTTATCTCGAAAAGATTTTTGAAGAAGCCGATTGCGGCGGCTTAATTACAATCGAAGAAGCAACAGTTCTTAAACATGCAAAATCACTAAACAAGAAAGGTATTTAAATGAAAAAATTTTTCAAATGGTTCTTTATTTCGTTTAGTGTTTTTCTAATTCTTTTGTTTACGGTAACTGCTTTTTTAAATGATAAATATTCTGTCGAGCGCTCTGTTTCTATCAACGCACCAAAAGATTCCGTTTTTACTTATATAGCAAATCTTAATACTTGGCATAAATGGAATCCTTGGTTTTTAGCAGATGCGAAAATGAAAAATAAAATAACAATTACCGATTCGCTAACCGGTTCATCTTGGCAATGGGAAAGTAAACTACTCGGTAATGGAATATTAAGATTCGAAAAAGTTTACCCAACCGATTCCATTTACGCGGTTATGGAATTTACCGCTCCAAAACATACGGTAATCCAAGAATATTGGACATTCAAAACCAAAGGAGATTCCACCATTGTTTTTTGGGAACACGTTGGTCCACTCGATTATCCGCTTGGACGCATTTTCGGATTGTGGTCTAATAGTATGTTGGGACCAACGTTTGAGCAAGGTTTAAATGCAATAAAATCGCAATTAGAAAATAAAAACAAAACACCTCAATCTTCGGGGGAAAAAACGAAATAAATTTGTAGGACAAGCATTAACTTGTCCTACAAAAAATACTATACCGAATCGTGCTTGCCGTCGCAGTATGGCATTTTATCGGATTTACCACAACCGCAAACAGCTACTCTTCTTGCTTTTTGAACTTCAACAATAATTGGCTTGTACGAAGTACCTGCGTGACTTCCATCGCAATAAGGCATATTAGAGGACATTTTGCAAGTGCAGTAAGCAACTTTACCGGGTTTTTCATCTATTATAAAGAAAGGTTGTTCTTTATACATTTTAATCTCCTTTTACTAATTTGATTTTATTCAGTACATTGAATTTATTAAAACTTAAAATAAGACACAATGTATTTTTTAAATCGACTAAAAAATTTTTCAATGTTTTCAACAAAAGAATGTGTTATTAAGATTTATCGTTTTCCCGTCAAATAAATGCTCTAACTAATTTTTAAAACAAATGTTGAAACGTTACATAAACATTATACGAATGAAACTCTTCTATTAATTGATAAAATCTCGTGTATTTAAGATGTTTTTAACTTTTTTCAATAAATAGTTTTCTTCTGAAAAATTTCTTTATTTGATTTTATATAACTCAATTAAACCTTATTTTTGTGTTCTCTTTTTTACCGAAAGGAAATTGAATGAATAAAAATCTGAAAAAGCCCGAATTACTTGCACCAGCCGGCGATTGGCGAATGCTTGTAACTGCAATTAAAGCAGGAGCGGATGCCGTGTACCTTGGTGTTGAAAAATTCAATATGCGGGCAAATGCAAAAAATTTCACTCTTGAAGAGTTACCAGAAATTGTTAAATATTGCCACGAACGAGGAGTTGACGTTCACCTTACAGTAAATACAATTATTTACGATGACGAAGTTTCCGAGCTCGATAAAATTCTTCCTGCAGCAAAGCGAGCCGGTGTAGATATGATAATATGTTGGGATATGTCCGTAATAGAAAAAGCATTGGAATACGAAATGCCGTTTTGTGTAAGTACGCAAGCTTCGGTTTCAAATCTTGCAGCGGCTAAAATGTATCAGCGAATGGGAGCAAAACGAATTGTTTTTGCACGCGAAGTAACGCTCGAACAAATTAAATCGATGCGACAAAAATTGGATATTGAAATAGAAGCATTTGTACACGGAGCAATGTGCGTTGCCGTTAGCGGACGCTGTTTTTTAAGTCATCACATATTCGATAAAAGTGCAAACCGTGGCGAATGCTTACAACCGTGCCGTTACGAATACGAAATTCGCGAGGTTCGAGGCGGACAAACATTGATACTTGGCTCTGATTATGTAATGTCGCCCGAAGATTTGTGTACGATTGAATTTATTGATCAACTTATTGAAGCGGGAATAGATTCGTTTAAAATCGAAGGTCGTAAACGAAGTCCCGAATACATTGCCAAAGTTGTTGCGGCATACCGCAAAGCAATTGATTTGTATTTCGAAGGAAATCTAACCGAAGAAATAAAATCGGAACTTTGGAACGAATTAAGGAAAGTTTACAATCGTGGATTTTCACCCGGATTTTATTTTGGGAAACCAAGTGGAGAACATTTTACAGATTCGGCCGGAAGTCAGGCAACAACCAAGAAACAATACATTGGTAAGGTCCTTAATTATTATGGAAAACCAAAAATTGCTCACGTACTACTCGAAGCGGGAGATTTAACAATTGGCGACGAAATTTACATAATTGGCAATGCAACCGGTGTGGTGGAATTAAAAACCGAAAAAATAATGGTTGACGAAAAATTTGTAGATACAGCTAAAAAGAAAGAAGAAGTAACGTTTGCTTGCGAAGGAAAAGTACGTCCAAACGATCGAGTTTATAAGATAATTTATCTTAAGGATGAGTAAAATTTTGAATAATGGGTGTGGTATTATGCTTGTCTCTATTGAGATTTGGAAAAACGGGAATGTTGAATATTTTTCTCCAACGAGCGAAATTAAATTTTGTTCGGAAACTATGCGCAAACTTTGTTTCAATTAAAAAGGACAAGAGGAACAAAGGATAAAAGGATAATAGGTTGAAAGTTTATAATGTTGAATGTTGAATTATGAATGTTGAATTGGAGGTTAAAAGGTAAAAAGGAAAAGAGGAAAAAAGG
>CAYZGB010000036.1:0-15060 GCA_964477915.1 uncultured Melioribacter sp.
CCTATTAGAGAAAGACTTACAGGAATCAGAATTGCAGTTCCTAAACCAAATAATAAAAGATATGTATTATCCTCTTTTGCCAAAAAGAAAAGCCATACAGCAAGTCCTAATAAACCTAATCCAATTATAATTGGTAAAACGACAGTAATCAGTTTTTTCATTAATTGCTCTGTTTTTTCAAATTGTGCCTAACGTCTCACTATACGTATTGCGTATAGCAGGACTATATGTTATATTTGTTTATAAATAACTCGAAATATATGATTTTATATATGAATAAACAAGAGAACATTTTCTTGTGTTCTTCAATTAACACCAAATTTCCTCCTTCTGCATTTCACCTTCATTTTTTGTATCTTTAAAGTTCTTTTTGCCAAAATTTTATGAAGATTTTCAAAGAAGATATTATCGTTGCTCTTGCAACACCTCCCGGCGAAGGTGCTATTTCCGTAATACGTTTAAGCGGTGAAAATTGTTTTTCCGTAGCAGATAAAATTTTTACTGGCAAAACAAAACTTGCCGATGCAAAACCGAACACAATTAATTACGGAAAAATTGTTAATTCCGAAGGAGAAATTATCGACGATGTACTCGTTTCGGTTTTTCGTGCACCACATTCCTATTCCGGCGAAGATGCCGTTGAAATTAGCACTCACGGAAATCCTTTTATTGTTGAAAAGGTAATTTCGCTTTTGCTCGAAGCCGGTGCAAGACTTGCCGAGCCCGGCGAATTTACAATGCGAGCCTTCCTTAACGGAAAAATGGATTTGGCACAAGCCGAAGCCGTTGCCGATGTAATTTCTTCCCGCACTATTGCATCTTTACGTGGTGCAAGAAATCAGCTTGACGGAATTCTTACTCGCGAAATAAAAAATATTCGTTCTTCACTTGTTGATTTGCTTTCCCTTCTTGAACTCGAACTCGATTTTGCCGAGGAAGATTTGGAATTTTTGCCTTATACCGAACTCGAAAAGAAAATCAACTCAGTAATTGCTAAACTTGATGAACTACTTTCCACTTACCGATTTGGAAAAATAATTCGAGACGGAATAAACATTGCGATAATCGGAAAACCGAATGTAGGTAAATCTTCTCTTTTGAATTATTTTCTGAAGGAAGCGAGAGCAATTGTAAGCTCTGTCCCCGGCACAACACGGGATATTATTCGCGAGGAACTAAATATCGACGGCTATCTTTTCCGCCTTTACGATACTGCCGGATTACGCGAAACCGAAGATGCCGTTGAAAGCGAAGGTGTAAATCGTAGCAGAAAAGCTTTGGAAGAAGCCGATTTGGTTCTATTTCTGAACGATGCTACGCAAGGTTTTGACGAGGAACTTCACAATTACGTTAGTGAAATTAAAGAAGAAAACGAAATAATTACTGTTTTCAATAAAATTGATCTTACAGAAAGCAAATCAGAATATTGCAAAAAAGGTATTTGTATTTCTGCAAAAACCGGAGAAGGTATCAATCAGTTAATTCAAGAGATTAAAAATAAGTCAATTGGTTCACATATTTACAGCGAGAAAACTGCAATTGTTTCTAATGCAAGGCATTACAATGCTTTACAAAAGGCAAAGGAAAATTTATTTTCGGCAAAAAAATCAATACAAGCAGAGCAAAGTCAAGAATTTGTTTCGCTTGATATTCGTGCTGCAACAGAAGCCTTGGATGAAATTATCGGATTAGTAACAACAGATGACGTATTGAATAACATCTTCGGGAAATTCTGTATAGGAAAATAAAAACGTTCCACGTGGAACAATTTTTAGCAAATATTACTTAAAGTTTCACGTGAAACATCTGTAAAATTTACTCTGTGATACTCTGTGGCCTCTGTGGTTAAAAAAGAAGGAGAAAATGAAAGAATTTGACATAATAGTAGCCGGTGGCGGACACGCAGGAATTGAAGCAAGTGTTGCCGCTGCCAAAATGGGAGTTTCCGTTGCATTAATTACAATGGAAAAGAACGGCATCGGCAGACTTTCCTGCAATCCGGCAATTGGCGGAAGTGCAAAAGGACATTTGGTTCACGAAATAGATGCACTTGGTGGTGCAATGGGAATTATTGCCGATAGAACGGGAATTCAATTTCGCACACTTAATAAATCGAAAGGTCCCGCTGTTTGGGCGGGCAGATGTCAATCCGATAGAAAACTTTATTCCGAAGAAGCAACGAAATTTGTTGAAAATGTGCAAGGTATCGAAATAATTGAAGATATTGTAACCGAAGCAATTGAGGAAGAAAAAAAAATTATTGGGGTAAGAACAAAAAACGGAAACGAATATAAATGCAAAGCGCTTGTAGTTTCGGCGGGAACGTTTCTTAACGGCGTAATGTACACTGGACTTACACCAACAGTTGGCGGGCGTTACGGCGAACAAGCGGCAGAAGGTTTAACACAATCGCTCGAAAAAATGGGATTCGTTTCTGGAAGGCTCAAAACCGGAACACCGCCCCGCTTGAAGAAAGATTCGATTAATTACGATATTCTTCAAGAGCAACCAGGCGACAAAAATCCGCGTCCGTTTTCGTTCCGCACTCCGAAGGAGGAATTTCCCTATCTTCCGCAAGTAAGCTGTTACCTAACTTACACAAACGAAGAAGTTCACCGCATTCTTGAAACCGGTTTTTCGTTTTCGCCGATGTTTACGGGAATAATAAAAGGTGCGGGTCCACGTTATTGCCCTTCGATTGAGGATAAAATTGTAAGATTTTCCGATAAACCGAAGCATCAACTTTTTATTGAGCCGGAAGGTTTGGACTCCGACCAAGTTTACCTGAACGGATTTTCTTCATCTTTGCCGGCGGAAGTTCAGTATCAAGCAATGAAAAAAATCAAAGGCTTGGAAAATGTGGAAATGGTTCGCCCGGGTTATGCTGTGGAATACGATTTTTTCCCGCCGTACCAAGTGAAACTTACGCTCGAAACAAAACTTGTTGAAGGACTTTATTTTGCCGGACAAATAAACGGAACTTCCGGCTACGAAGAAGCAGCTGCACAAGGTATTGTTGCGGGAATAAACGCTGCGGCAAAAATTCTCGGAATGCCGGAATTTACACTTAAACGTAGTGATGCTTACATCGGTGTGCTTATCGATGATTTGGAAAGTAAATCGACGGACGAACCTTATAGAATGTTTACTTCACGAGCGGAACACCGCTTGCTTTTGCGTCAAGATAATGCTCTTTCCCGATTGATGAAATTCGGTTATCAGTACGGACTTATCACAAAAGAAGAATATGAATGGCAAAAAGAACGCGAAAAGATTAAAGACGAAAGTATTTTTTATATCAACAATACAAGAATAAAACCGAGTAAAATTAATGCTTATTTAGACCAAATCCAATCTAATAAAGTTTCCAATTCCGAACTTCTTTCAAAAATAATTAAGCGTCCGGAAGTAAAATTAATTGAATTGCTTAAAATAATCGGGAAAGAAAATGATTACTTACAAAAGCTTTTGCAAGATGAAGAATTACTTGAGCAAGTAGAGACCGAAGTAAAATACGAAGGCTATATTCAAAAACAACTTGAACTTGTCCGTAAGTTGGAAAAATACGAAAATATTCCGATACCTCACGATTTTGAATATCAACACATTAATACAATTTCGATGGAAGCGCGCGAAAAACTAACGAAATTCCGTCCTGCAACGCTCGGGCAAGCTTCCCGCATCTCCGGGGTTTCCCCTTCCGATATTTCGATTTTATTAGTATATTTAAAAGGAAAAAATTAAAGGTTTATTATGACACGCCAGGAACAATATTTGGGTGAATTAAAATCTTTTTTTTGGGAAAACAGTCAAAGTCCCGAAATTTTTCAACTCGAACGCCTCGCGCATTTCGCTGAATTGGTTACTAAAAAGAACGAAGAAGTAAATCTGATTTCGCGTCGCGATATTAAGAATATTATCGAAAATCACGTTTTTATTTCGGCATACATTTCCAAATTTGTTCCTGAAAAGGCAACTCACTTTATCGATATCGGAACCGGCGGCGGTTTTCCCGGAATTCCGGTAGGAATTATGAAACCGTTCTTGAAAGGAACTCTTGTGGACAGCACATCCAAAAAAATTGCAGCTGTTGAACAATTTATTAATAAACTGAAATTGGGAAATCTTACCGCAGTAAACTCCCGTGTGGAAGATGAGAAATTTATTGAAGAAAATACCGATAAATTCGATTTGGTTCTTTCGCGCGGAACTACTTCGCTTATTGTTCTTCTTCGTTATTCGCTTCCTATCATTAAGGAAAAAGCCTATTTAATGGCTCTTAAAGGCGGCGATTTGAAAGACGAAATCGAGACCGCAAAGCTCAAATACGGTGCTCACATCAAAAAAGCAACTACAATTGAACTTGGCTACAAACCGAATAACGTCCGCAACGAAAAAGGTAAACGTTTGGTAATTTTTGAGATAACCCGATAGCACACACCATGCAAAGGTCGCAGAGATATTCGGAAGAGGACGCAAAGAACTCTGCGAACTCAGCGTGCAACTGATATTCCGAACCGAGCCTGACACATCAGAAAAGAGTTAAGAATTCTTAAATAATGGATTAATGTCTTATCGAGATTAATGTAGTGTACAAACCGAAAGGTTTCCAAAAATATTTTTTCACTTTCTTAAAAATTTCACTTGACAACAGAAATTCTTTTCTGTATATTTACTTTGTAATTCAAAGTACTTTTTAATAAGGAGGATTAAATGGAACAAAATAATGCACAAAGCGATCTTGAATTTATCAAGAAAATTATTTCCGATAGTAAACGTGTAGTTAAAGCGGACGGCAAAACCTTTATTTTTTGGGGCATATTGGTCGCAATAGGGCTTTTGCTTACATACTTTTTCGCTAATTCAAGTTACGGTAATGTTACAGGTTGGCTTTGGATAGGATTAATTCTTTTTGGTTGGCTTTATACTTTTATTACTGAAAAGAAAACGGCAAAGAAGCAGCGTGCAATAACATTTGCTTCAAAAATTCTTGCTGCAACCTGGATTTCTTTAGGTCTTGCAATGACGATAATTGCTTTCATCGGTCCAATTAGCGGAGCATTTTCACCAATTTACACAAGTCCAATTCTTTCAGTAATTTTAGGAATTGGATATATAATTTCCGGAGTTGTACTTGCGAAAAAATGGTTTTCGTTTTTAGCTGCCGGGTGGTGGCTCGGTGCAATTGCAATGTTTTTTATGGCTAATCTGGAAACATTAATTATTATGGCATTTATGATGATTTTATTTCAAACAATTCCGGGAATCATTTTGTTTAAGGAAATTGGAAGAATAGAACAATGAAAGAATTTGATTATCAGCAATTGGACGAAATAATTCATTCGAGAATTCGCCTTGCAATTATGTCGGTTTTAATTTCGGTAGATGAGGCGGAATTTACTTTTCTACGTGAAAAAGTAAATGCAACCGACGGCAATTTAAGTACGCATTTAAAAAAGTTGGAAGACGCAGGATATATTGCGGTTAGCAAAACATTCGAAAACAGAAAACCTGTTTCTCGTTATATGCTTACAAAAAAAGGTCGTCGTGCATTCGAAATTTATGTTGAACGTCTTGAACAAATGATTAAAAAATAAAAAAAAATTTTTTTGGGGAGATGCTTTGTTTTTCAAAGTACTATGAATATTAAACAAAAGGAGTAAAAAATGAAAAAATCAATGTTAATCTTTTCTATTATTATAATGATTGTTAGCGTTGCTTTCTCACAAGAAAATAATACGAAATCGGGAACGATAATCGTAAAAATAAAAAATTTGGAAAATAATTTTGAGTCGGTACGTGTTGGACTTTACAATTCCAAAGCAAGCTTCAACGGAAAAGGAAAACCTTTTGCCGGTAAAGTCGTTAAACCTACAAAACAAGAAGCAATTGCAATATTTAAAAATGTCCCTTTTGGAATTTATGCAATTAAAATTTTCCATGATGAAAATAATAATGGAAAATTAGATTTCAATCTTATGGGAATACCAAGCGAAGGTTACGGATTTTCAAATAATGCAAGTGGATTTTTTGGTCCAGCAGAGTTTAAGGATGCGAAATTTGATATGAAAGAAAGAGAGAAAATATTAGAGATAAAAATTCAATAAAATCATACTAACCACGCAGAGAAAATTGCAAGAGTACGCAAAGAACGCAAATAAAATCTCTGCGAAATCTGCGTGAATTGTCTTGTGAGAATGAACAATTTTTTGAAAAATTATTCACTGACAGTGAACAATTGCTGATAAAGTCTAATTTTCCTCAACTTGTAAATCGTGCGATAAGAATTTTGTAATAGCGAACAACACCTGTTTGATTTTTAATCATTAAAACCGAATTATTCTTTATTTTTATCTTTTGGAAAAATTCTTATTCAAAAACCGAAAGGGAAATTATGCCTTGTAAAGAGAATAACGAAGAAATCAAAGAAAAAAAACTGAAAATGCCACACGAAGAGGTTTGGCGTGTTTTTAGAATAATGTCCGAATTTGTTGAGGGATTTGAAACATTTACAAAACTTCCGCCAAGTATTGTAATATTCGGTTCTGCCCGTGCCGAAAAAGAAAGCCAATATTACGAAATGGCTGAAAAAACGGCTCGCGCGTTGGTCGAAAAAGGTTTTGGCGTTACCACAGGCGGTGGTCCAGGGTTAATGGAAGCTGCCAACAAAGGTGCAAAAGAAGGCGGTGGGAGTTCGGCGGGAATTAATGTTTTACTGCCGTTCGAAACCGAATCTAATAAATACGTCGATAGAGATAAACTAATTACGCTTCGTTATTTTTTTGTACGGAAAGTTCTTCTTACCAAATACGCACAAGGCTTTGTTATTATGCCCGGTGGTTTTGGGACAATTGACGAACTTTTCGAAATTCTTACCTTAATTCAAACCGGAAAAACAAAAAAAGCTCCAGTTGTGTTAATGGGAAAAGATTATTGGAGCGGGTTAATCGATTGGCTTAAAACCCGTGTGTTACAGGAAAATTTCATAAACGAAAGCGATTTCGATTTATTCTCCGTAACCGACGATCCGGAAGAAACCGCAAGAACTATTTGCGAATTTCACAAAGGAAAAGAATTTCTACCGAATTTCTGATGATAAAATTCAAGCATATTATTTGGGATTGGAACGGAACACTTTTCGATGACGCAAAATTGTGCTGGCAAATAATAAACGAAATAATTATCGAGAACGGACTGCCGGGAATTACATTCGAAAAATATTTGAATGTTTTCACATTTCCGGTAAAGAAATATTACGAAGCGGTCGGATTGCCGGTTAACAACGGTGAATTTGAACGGCTCGGAAAAATCTTCATCGAGCGATACGAACAAAGGAAATTCCAAGCCGATTTACATAAAGAAACAAAAAACGTAATCGAAAAATTTTCTTCCGTAAATATTAAGCAATACGTCCTCTCTGCCTATTCGTTAGATAAACTCGAATTTATTTTACAGCATTTCGGATTATCAAAATATTTTGAGCATATTGCAGGATTAGACAACATTTACGCTAACAGCAAAGTAGAGATTGGAAAAGAACTTGTTGAAAAAATTAAAGCCGATAAAAAGGAAATTCTTTTAATTGGCGATACTTTGCACGATGCGGAAGTTTCCGACGAATTAGGGATTTCTTCGTTACTTGTAGCAAACGGGCATCAAACAAAAGAAAGACTTTTGCAATCGAATGTTCCGGTTGTAAATTCATTAAACGAAGTTGTTGAATTTGTACTAAACGGAAATTAAATGGAAGAGAATTATTCGCAAAACGGATTATTGAAATTTATTTCATATAGTTTTATTGGGATTTTCTTCTTTTTCATTCCGATTACAATTGGCGATAAAAGTACAATTCCGTTAGATCACATCGTTACCTTTTTCAAAACAAATTTGCCTTTTGTAAGTAAAATTTTTGCTTTCCTTACAATTGTTGCCGGGGCATTTTCCCCATTCATTAAAAAAGAATGGAATAAAAATAACACCGTTTTGATTTTTACCTTGTTTAAGGTTTTGGGATTTTTAATGGCTTTGGTTTATTTGCTCGGATTAGGTCCCGCATTTTTATTTGAAAAAGATTTGCTTCCGTTTCTATTCGAAAAACTTGTTATACCGGTTGGTTTAATAGTGCCATTTGGTGCGATTTTTCTTACTTTTTTAATTGATTTCGGATTGATGGAATTTTTCGGAACATTACTCGAAAAAATTATGCGTCCCGTTTGGAAAACTCCCGGTCGCTCTGCAATCGATGCAATTGCTTCGTTTGTTGGAAGTTACTCAATTGCTCTGCTAATTACCGATAAAGTTTACGCCGAAGGGAAATACACAACAAAAGAAGCGGCAATAATTGCTACCGGCTTTTCAACGGTTTCGGCAACGTTTATGATTATTGTTGCAAAAACAACCGGCTTAATGGAGATGTGGAATTTCTTCTTCTGGACAACATTGCTTACGACTTTTGTTGTAACGGCTCTTACCGTTAGAATTCCGCCTCTTTCCCAAATGGACGATGAAGGAAAAGAAGTTTCTTCTGAAAAATTTAATTTTACAAAAGCAATAAATTCTGCTGTTTTAGTTGCCGAAAACACTAAACAATTACCGGAATTATTGAAGAAAAATTTGCTCGACGGATTTCGTATGTCGATGAGCATTTTACCTACAATTCTTTCAATTGGTTTGCTCGGACTTTTACTTGCTAAATTTACTCCCGTTTTCGATTGGCTTGGATATTTGTTTTATCCACTTGTAAAATTTTTTGCTTTACCCGATGCGCTTCTTGTTTCAAAAGCATCGGCAATGGAAATTGCGGAAATGTTTTTACCTTCGCTTGCAATTAAAGGCTCGCAACTAATTTCGCGTTACGTTATTGCCGTAACTTCTATTTCCGCAATATTATTTTTTTCGGCTTCTATTCCTACAATTCTTTCAACTCGTATTCCGCTTAAAGTTTCTCATCTTATTATAATTTGGTTTGAACGGACGGTGTTTTCTCTAATAATAGCAAGCGTTTTGGGTTATTTGTTTTTATAAAGGTTATGAACTTTCGATTAATTTTATTGTTTAAAAAAGAAAAAGAAGGAGGCGAAAATGAAAATTAGAAAACCAGCTGTTGCCGGAATGTTTTATCCCTCCGATAAAAACGAACTTTTACAAATGCTCGATTCTTTTTTTCAGTTTGCATCAAAAACAGATGAAAAACGTAATCTTCCGGTTTCCGGAATAGTTGCACCTCACGCCGGATATGTTTATTCCGGCAAAACCGCAGCGTTCGCATACAATACAATTGTAGGAAAAGAATTTGACACGGTGGTTGTTGTTTCGCCTTCACACCGGGAATATTTTCCGGGGATTTCCATTTACGATGGCGATGCGTATGAAACGCCGCTTGGTGTTATCGAAGTTGATTCCGAATTGAGAAAAGATTTGACTTACAACAGCAAATATATTTTTAGCGGCGAGCAAGGTCACCGAGGGGAACATGCTCTTGAAGTTCATTTGCCGTTTTTACAATATGCGTTGAAAAACGAATTCAAAATATTGCCAATTGTAATGGGCGATCAAAAAGATGGATTTATTAACGAACTTGCCGAAAAACTCGCTTCAATTTATAGCGATAATATACTTTTTGTTGCAAGCACTGATCTTTCACATTATTATCCGCGTTCGTTAGCAAATGAACTCGATGCAAACGTAGAAAAACGAATTAACGCATTCCAATTCGAAGAATTGAGAAGAGACGTGGAGCGAAATATCGCCGAAGCGTGCGGTGCTGGTCCAACCGTTGCAGTAATGAAAGCCTTGTATTTAAGCGGAAAGCGAAATGCCGAAGTTTTGTACCGAACCGATTCCGGCGAAGCCTCGCTCGATTTTTCGCAAGTGGTTGGTTATCTTTCCGCAATAATTTATTAGAATTCAAACGAAACTGAATTTTGTTCGGAAATAACTCTTGAAAAAATTGCCATTTCGAACGAAGGCGACAAAGTCGGTTGAAGCGAGAAATCTTAAAATCAAGTTTGAGGGTATAAAATTGGATTAAAGATTTCTTACCCCTTCGGCAACAAGTTGCTCTCGGGGTTTTAAATGACAATTTAATATTTTCATTTAACACAAATATTTCGTTCCTATGTGATTTTATTTTGCCTTCATTCCGAGGAACGAAGAGACGAGAAATCTTAAAAAGAATACATTGGGGCAAAATTAATTTAAAGATTTCTCACGCCATAGGCTAACGTTCTCGGTTCGAGGTTGAAACGACAAGAAATGCAAACAAAAATATTTTTTCCTTGACTTGATATGTTAATCGAAATTTTGTAAGTTGAGTAAAAATTAATTGAGGCAAAAATGTTCACAAAAACATTTTTATTAATTTTAAGTTTTTCTCCTTTTTTAGTCTTTGCACAAGTACCCGATTCTCT
Organism: uncultured Melioribacter sp.; assembly: GCA_964477915.1. Taxonomy (GTDB): domain Bacteria; phylum Bacteroidota; class Ignavibacteria; order Ignavibacteriales; family Melioribacteraceae; genus WGAL01. The sequence continues at coordinate 10,410 of CAYZGB010000036.1, forward strand.
AACTTTTTCTGAGGTTATGTTTTATCAACCGCAAGCAAATTGCGAGTTTGTAGAAGTTTATAATTACTCATTAACCGATACAATTTCTCTTGTAGGATTAAAATTTAAATATGAAAACTCAAATACCGATTCAACAACTATTTTTTCCGGTAATCCCAAACTACCTCCACGTCGTTTTGCAATAATTTTTGAAGGAGATTATGATTTCGAAAATTCATATTATAATATTCCCGATACGGTAACAATACTAAAATTGGTTGATAATAATTTCGGATCGTCCGGAATGTCAAATTCTTCCGATAAAACTTTGCGGTTAATTTCCGCATCTGGCGATACGCTTTCGGTTTACACTTATTCTGCTAATAATTCCAAAGGTTTTAGCGACGAGAAAATTTTTCCTTGGCAAAATATAAATTCAAACAATTGGGAAAATTCAATTTATCAAAATGGTACGCCCGGAATTAAAAATTCAGTTACCCCTTTCAATTACGATTTGGCTATTGAAAATGTTTCTTTGTCCAGTAATTTTATAACTGCTGCCGATACTTTTTTTGTCCATTCGACAATCATAAATGCGGGATTAAATAACGTTTTGAATTTTAACCTCAGATTTTATATCGATTATAATCACGATTCAACATTTTCCGAAAATGAATTTTTTACAAATTCAGATAATTTTTCCTTAAATATTAACGACACAATTGTTGTTTTTACACAAATTACAATTCCCGATACAGGATTTTTCCTAATTCTGGCAAAAATAAATTTTGCCGAAGATGAAAATCCACGGAATGATTCATCAATAATTTCAACTCGAATTTATCCAAGGCTTCCGAATTTCGGTGAAGTTTGTATTAATGAATTTAAGTATTTTCCTTTGGAAGGAGAACCGGAATGGTTGGAGATATTCAATAATTCCGATACTTCATCGTTTAATTTAAGGAATTGGAGAATTGCAGATAGAGTATCATCAAAAATCTTTACTGAAAATAATTTTGTAATTCACCCCAAAGAATACATCATAATTGCGAAAGATGATGCGATTTTGGATTTTTATCCGATTAACTCAACAATTATTTATTGTAACTTCCCGTCTTTAAATAATTCTGGGGATTTAATTCGATTAATTGATTCTTATGGAAATATTGTTGATTCAATAGAGTATTTTGCTTCTTGGAACAATTCAAGCGAACATTCAAGCCTGGAGAAAATAAATTCGAACCTAAATGTAAATGATTCAACAAATTGGGCGGGCTGCAAAAATCCGTTAACAGCAACACCAGGTGTTGTAAATTCAATTTCTCCTAAAGAATATGATTTGAATTTAACTAATATTTCTTATTCTCCGAATAACGCACACTTAAATGAAAATATAAATATCTTGTTTGAGCTTAAAAACGAAGGTTTACACAATGCGAATTTTACCGCTCAATTATTTTACGATGCTGATGGTGATTCTGTTGCAGAAATATTATTATCTGATTTTTCTAACGAAATTGAAAGCGGAGATAGTTTAAGTTACATTTTCTCGGATGAAATTACTCTTAACAAAGAAAAGTTTTTTACAATTAAAATTAATTACGAGGAAGATTTAGACACAAGTAATAATTTCAAATCAATACAGATTTACCCTTCGTATTCATCTAAAGCAATTGAAATAAACGAAATATTATTTGCACCACAACAGGGTGAATGCGAATGGGTAGAATTGGTAAACAATTGTTCAGACACAATAAATTTGCGTAATTGGAGTATTTCTGATATTTTTCGAACACCAACGGTAAGAAAAATTTCGCAAAACGATTATTATTTGCCTCCACAACAGAAATTAATAATTGCAAAAGACAGTTCTCTATTAGATTTTCATTCGAACACTGACGGTGATTTAATCACTTTGGATTTGCCGGTATTAAATAACACAAGAGACGGTATTGTAATAAAAGATGCAAACGGTAATAAAATCGATTCATTGCAATATTCGGTAAATTGGTTGCAGATTAACAAGCGTTCATTGGAAAGGAAACTTCTCCAAAATCCGACAAATGATAGTACAAATTGGGGAGCTTCTGTTGATGAGGAATTTTCAACTCCTTGGCGAAAAAACTCAATTTCACCATTTCCTTTCGATTTGGAAATTAGCAGTGCAAAAATCGATACTCAAAATATTTCGGAAAACGAAATTCCAATAGAATACCTAATAAAAAATGTCGGCTTCCAAAATTCGAACAACGCAACAATTATGCTTTACAATGATGTGAATGGTGATTCACTTATATCCGAAAATGAATTTTTAAAGGAATTTGAAATAGTTTCTGTTAATGCATTTGATTCGCTAAATTTTCAGACAACAATTGAAAACCCGAGAATTTCATTAAATTTAATCTCTGTTATCAATTACAATGAAGACGAAAATTTAATGAATAATAAATACTTTAATAGAATTTTACCTAATTACACTTTCGGTAAAATAAAAATTAACGAGATACAATACGCACCTATTAATGGTGAGCCGGAATGGATTGAATTTCAGAATTGCACAAATGACACGATAAATATTGAAAACTTCACAATAAGTGATGTTGAACGTACTCCACGCTCCACAATTATTTTTCACAACCAAAAACTAATTTTACCAAGTGATAAATTTGTAATTACAAAAGATAGTTCAATTTATGACTATCACGCTGAAATTCCTTCGGAGGTTATTGTACAGAAGTTTTCAAATTTAAATAATGACAATGAAGGAGTTTTTATTAAAAATGCATACGGAATTCTGTTAGACTCGGTTTTTTACAATTCAAATTGGGGTGGCACGAACGGGCGTTCACTTGAAAGAGTTTCTCTTTTTGCAAATAGTTTGGATAGTACAAATTGGGCAAGTAGTAACGATATTGAATTAAGCACACCGGGAAGAAAAAATTCCGTAACTCAAAAAATTCACAATCTTAAAATTGATACTATTTTATTTTCACCGGAATTTCCAACACCAGAGGAAAAGATAACGCTAAGTTCTTATGTTTACAATTTCGGCATTACGCAGGAAAACAATGTAAAAATCTTTTTAGAGGAAAACTTTGGCATTACGGATTCTATTGTTGTCAATCATATTCAACCTTTTGATTCAACTTTTATTTCATTTACAACAAGCAATAGTGTTGGTGATAGCCTAATTATTAAAATATTAGTTGAATTACCAAGTGATGAAGATACAATTGATAATTCCGCTTCAATTACTGTTTTTAGTGGGGTAGCACACAAAAGTATTTTAATTACCGAATTTATGGCAATGCCAGATTCTTCCGGTGAATGGATTGAGCTTTATAATGCTTCGGGAAGTACGATAAATTTAGCGGATTTGTCCATAGCAGATTCTTCTTTTTATTCTAATCCGCGTCAAATCGTAAGTGAACAGACGTTAATTAATCCAAAACAATATTTCGTAGTTTGTTCTGATTCAAATCGTTTCGATAAATCTTATGGAAATGCTCTTTTCCGCAAGCAAGTTAATTTCGGTTCACTAAACAACTATCACGATGCAATTTTTCTTTTTGATTTTCGCGGAAATTTAATCGATTCCATAACATACTTAAATTGGAATTTTCAAAAAAATTACTCTATCGAAAAAATTAATATTGATGGTGAAAACATTTTTGCAAATTGGCATATTTCAATTGATTCACTACATTCTACACCTTGTAAGATTAATTCGGTAAATAATTTACCGCAATACGAATTTCAAGATGTGGTAATTAACGAAATTATGTTTGCTCCGAATGAAAATAACAGCGAATTTTTCGAGATTTATAATCGTTCCTCAAAACAGGTACAACTCGGTGGATTTAAGTTTTCTGAAAATTCTTTTAAAGATTATTTATTGGTAAAAGAAAAATTTTTACTCCAACCAAAACATTATTTTATTATTACAAGCGATTCTAATTTTCTTCAGTATTACGATTATTCTCAATCTAATTATTCGATTTTAAATAAAAATATTTCCCTTGGTAATGATGAGGATTTTATTGTTATTAAAGATTTCCACAACAATGTGATAGATTCGGTTTACTACTCCAAGAGTTGGCATAATCCTAATTTTTACAATACGAACAATCGTTCACTTGAAAGAATAAATCCGGAATTTAACTCAAATGATAGCGAAAATTGGACTTCGTCTGTTGCAGAAAAAAAAGCAACACCTGGCAAAGTTAATTCTGTTTTTGAAAATCCCCAAATTATGAATAATACTTTTGCAATTACTCCCAATCCATTTTCCCCAGATAATGATGGATTTGAAGATATTACATTTATCCGCTATCAATTAAAAAATAAAGTAAATTTAATTCGAATTAGAATTTTTGATTCAAAAGGAAGAGAAGTTAGAAATTTAATAGACGATTATCCGGTTGGTTCAAAAGGCGAAATTATTTTTGACGGTAGAGACAACAATGGAAATCCGCTCCCCTTAGGAATTTATATTTTATTTTTTGAAGAGATTTCTAACGGCACAACTGTTAATAAAATAATTAAACCGGTTGTTATTGCACGGAAGTTGAATTAAAACATTAAAAAAGTTTTTCCGTTCATTCCGAAACTGAATACCTGACGGAAATGAAAACCGAATTTTTATTTCGATTAAGCAAAGCAAAGTCCCGTG
>CAYZGB010000037.1:0-15031 GCA_964477915.1 uncultured Melioribacter sp.
ATTTTTAGTAGAAGGTGTTAAAACTACAATTCCGTTTCATCAAAAAGTTTTGGAAACCGAGAATTTCATAAATTCGAATTACGATACATCATTTATTGATAAAAATTTCAAATAATCGAAGAGGAAAAAATGAATATTCCTAACGAGCTGAAATATTCAACTGATCACGAATGGGTAAGAGCCGAAGGCAACATTGCCGTTATCGGGATTACGGATTACGCTCAAAGCGAATTGGGCGATATCGTTTACGTAGATGTTGACCCCGAATTGGCAGAAGTCACAAAAGACGAACCTTTCGGTTCAATTGAAGCGGTAAAAACCGTAAGCGATTTGCTTTCACCAGTAAGCGGAAAAGTTTTGGAAGTTAATCCCGAACTCGAAGACGAACCGCAATTTGTAAACGAAGATCCTTACGGCAAAGGTTGGATTATTAAAGTGGAAATGAGTAATCCGGCGGAACTTGACGAATTACTTTCTGCCGATGATTACGCAAAAGAAATTGGCGGTTAATTTTTAGGGCAGTCTTAACGGACTGCCTTTTACTTTTTCACACAAATTGCCCGGATATGAAAAAAAACGAACTCGTCTTAATTCTTGATTTCGGTTCACAATATACACAACTAATCGCACGTAAAATTCGCGAGTTAAATGTCTATTCTATTATCAAGCCTTACAATATTTCCATTGATGAAATAAAACAACTTTCCCCGGAAGCAATTATTTTATCCGGCGGACCAATGAGCATTTACGATGATAATGCGCCTCAAATTAATGCTGAAATTTTTAAGCTCGAAAAACCGGTATTGGGAATTTGTTACGGACTTCAATTAATATCTTCTTATTTCGGTGGAAAAGTTGAGCCGGCGGAAAACAGAGAATACGGCAAAGCGGAAATTGAGATTATCGAAAACAAAAATCCGCTTTTGAAAAATGTAAAGAACAGCTCGATTGTTTGGATGTCCCACGGCGATTACGTAACAAAAATGCCGGAAGGTTTTACGGTAATTGCAAAAACTGAAAATTCGCCGGTTGCCGCAATTGCAAATGACGAGAAAAAAATCTACGGCGTTCAATTTCATCCCGAAGTTGCTCACACCGAAGAAGGAATAAAAATCATCGATAATTTTATTACCAACGTTTGCGGTATTTCGAAAACGTGGACTGCGGAAAATTTTATTGAATCTAAAACCAACGAACTGCGTAATAAAATTGGTAATTCAAAAGTTTTACTCGCTTTAAGCGGCGGTGTTGATTCGTCCGTTGCAGCGGTTTTGCTAAATAAAGCTATTGGCGAAAATTTAATTTGCGTCCACGTCGATAACGGATTGATGCGGAAAAACGAAAGTAAAAATATTGTTGAGCTCTTCAACAAAAACTTCAATTTAAATCTTATTCACATAGATGCAACCGAAGAATTTTTAACGGCGTTAAAAGGTGTTGAAAATCCCGAGACCAAACGAAAAATAATTGGCGAAACATTCATAAAAGTTTTCGAAAAAGAAGCATCGAAATATCAAGATGTAAAATATTTAGCACAAGGCACATTGTATCCCGATGTAATTGAATCCGTTCCGCTAAAAGGAGCAAGCGTTACAATTAAAACGCATCACAACGTTGGAGGCTTGCCCGAAAAAATGAATCTTGAACTAATCGAGCCTTTCAGAGAATTGTTCAAAGATGAAGTTCGAGAAATCGGTAAGCAATTGGGATTGCCGGAAAATTTCATTAAACGGCACCCGTTTCCGGGTCCCGGACTTGCAGTTAGAATTCTCGGGGAAATAACAAAAGAAAGATTGGACATTTTACGCGAAGCCGATGAAATTTACATTTCCGAATTACATTCCGCCAATATTTACGATGAAATTTGGCAAGCGTTTGCCGTTCTTTTACCAGTAAAAACCGTTGGTGTAATGGGCGATGCACGAACTTACGAAAACGTAATTGCTTTGCGTGCCGTTACTTCGGTTGACGGAATGACGGCAGATTGGTATAGATTTCCTTACGATGTTCTTGAAAAAATTTCGAATAAAATAATTAATAATGTTAAAGGCGTTAATCGCGTTGTTTACGATATTAGTTCAAAACCACCGGCTACAATAGAATGGGAATAGCAACGGAAATAGAACAAAAATATTTACAAGCGGAGCACTTCGTTGACGAAGGCAAAGAACTTGCCGCAGTTCAAATTTACAAACAACTAATTGACGAAGGTAAAGAACTACGTCGCACCGTGTTGCGTCTTGCAAATCTTTACGAAAAAATGAAACTATTCGATAACGTCACCAATTTACTCGAAGAATATTTAAGCAATAACGAAGATAATGAAGTAACGTTTCTTTACGGACAATTTCTAATTCGTGCAAAAAAATTTGACAAAGCGGCTGAAATTTTCGGGAATTTAATTAACAAAACGAAAGATGAGTTTATCGATTCGTATTATTTTCTTGGTGTTGCTTTTTCGATGCTTAAAGAAATTGAACAATCTAAAAACAATTTTATTTACTACATCAAAAACAATGGCGAGCGATATTTAACAAATGCAATTATCGATTTAATTCAAATTTCAAATTCCCACGGAGATTACGATACGGCAATTGAATATCTTGAACTATTGGAGAAAAAAGGGAATTACAACAAGGCTTGGCTAAATCTATCTTTTGCCGAGGCGTATTTCGGAATTGGGATGTATTATTATGCTCAAGATTATATTTTAAAATCTCTGAAATACGATAAAGATAATTCGAAAGCGTTGATACTTGCTGCTCGCATTCATATGCACATCGGCGAATATGACGAAGCAAGGAAATACTTGAATTTATTGGTTGAAAATAACATCACTAATGCGGAAATATACGCCTTGCTCGGTTTTGTTTACATTGCGAAAAAAAATCTTGACGAAGCGAAAAAATTCTTTACATTGGGGATGAAAGAAAATCCATACGATAAAAATGTAATCATTCTAAAAAATAGACTAATAGAAATAATGGAGGAGCATCATTGGGAAGGTTAAAGATTTACCGTTAGAAGACAGACCCCGCGAAAAATTGATTGCTTTTGGTGCCGAAAATCTTTCCGATTCGGAATTGCTTGCAATTTTGTTACGCACCGGTGGAAAAGGAATTTCCGCACTTGAAATTGCTCAAAAGCTAATTCTTGAAAATAAAAATATTGCAGGGCTTGTAAATAAAAGCATTGAAGATTTAACAAAAGTTAAAGGAATTGGCAAAGACAAAGCAATCACACTAAAAGCCGCATTCGAAATTGCAAAACGACTTCAAGTGCAAAGCAAATGGCTTTCCGAAACAAAGATTACCGAACCGCGACTTTTGGCGGATTTGGTTATTCCTCTTTTACGTGATGAACCGAACGAAAAATTTTACGTCGCTTGTTTGAATAGTGCGAATAAATTAATTGCTCTTAAAAAAATTTCCGAAGGAACACTTAATACAACTATTGTAACAGTTCGCGATGTTTTCAAAAAAGCTATCGAAACCGACGCTTCGAGTATTATTCTTGTTCACAATCACCCTTCCGGTAATGCACAAGCAAGTCGTGCCGACATTTCGCTTACACAAAAAGTAAAAAAAGGAAGCGAATTGTTTTCAATTAAGTTACTCGATCATCTGATTGTTGCAGGCAATAAATATTTTAGTTTTGTAGAAGAAAATTTGTTATAATTAGTACTCGAAAAAAATTTTTTACCAAATTTAACTGCAAAACATAACATATCGGGAAAATGATTTCTAAAATATCATTTCATAAACCATTACAAGGAGGAAATATGTCCAAAACAAAAAAAATGCTAAGAATTGGTTTAGCGACGTTATTCTTTGCTTCCGGTGTTGGAATAACGGGCTGCGGCGGTGTTAGCGAAGAAGAAATGGCACAGCTCGAAACATTGAAATCGGAAGTAACTGCACTCGAAAACGAAGTTACAGACCTTAAGAGCGAAAAGGCAAAATTGGAACGCGACATTGCCGAAAGAAAAGCCGCTTTGGAAAAATGTAACCAAAACAAAGAGCAATTAAAAGAAAACTTAAAAAAATTGAACAAGTAAGGAGGAAAAATAAATGATGAAATTCAGAACATTACTTGTTTCCGCTTTGGTTGTGCTTTTTTCCTTTAGCCTTTACGCTCAGGAAAAAGAAATGACTTCGGAAGAATGGGAAGCGGAAATCAAAAGATTAAACGAGAAGAAAGTTTCTCTTCAAACCGAAATGACTCAACTTAAAGAAGAAGTTGCAAAACTCAAATCCGAATACGAAGCATTAGGCGACCCCGAACAATGTAAACAGGAATTGTTTGCAATTATTAATGCAGATCAAAAACAAATTATGCAATTTGGAAAACAAGTTGATATGCTCGAAAGAAAAGTCGATGCACGCAATGGCGACAAAGAAGATTTAGTTGCCGAATTAAAAGATTTGCAGAATAATCCAATTAGTGCTTGTCCTGCTTATTTCGACAAAGTTCACAATCAACTTCAGAGAAAACTTGATGCTTGGAATCCAAAACCAAAAGAAATTCTTTACACTGTTGTAAAAGGCGATTGCTTGTGGAACATTGCAAAGAAAAAAGAAATTTACGATAACGGTTTTGCTTGGCCGAAAATTTATCATGCAAACAAAGATCAAATTAAAGATCCGAACTTGATTTATCCGAAACAAGTTTTCAAAATTCCTAACTTAACAGAAGAAGAAAAAGCTAAGTACGATAAATTAAGAAGAAATTACAAACCCGCTCCTACGAGATAATTTCCCATTGGATTTTTACTAAAACAAAAAGGCACTTCTTTCGAAGTGCCTTTTTTATTTTATTTTTTTCTTCCGTGTAATTATTAATACGACTGTGGTAATGCGTTTTCGGAATTTTCTGGTAAGTAATTATCAGATGCATCAATCTTGAATTGGTCTATCAAATCGGTTAGCCTTTCCGTTAATCTGTGTAAATCATTTGTAGCATCTGCAATTTGTTCAATTTTCATCGCTGTTTCGTTTGCAACTGTATTTATTCCATCAATATTTTGCGAAATCTGTTCAATTGTTGTGGATTGTTCTTCACTTGCTTCGGCAACGCGACTAATTTCGAAAGCAACATTTTCAGCACTATCGAGAATTTTTCCAAATACTTCCTCAATTTGATTGGCTAATTCGGCACCTTGATTAACAACAACCTCAGCTTCTTCCATTGAGTTATTAGCTTCATTTGCTTCTTTTTGTATAGCTTTAATAGTATCAACAATTTCCTGGGTTGCTCGCGAAGTTCTTTCGGCTAATTTTCTCACTTCGTCGGCTACAACGGCAAATCCGCGTCCGTGTTCACCGGCACGTGCAGCTTCAATTGCAGCATTAAGAGCAAGCAAATTAGTTTGGTCGGCAATTTCATCAATAATTTGTGTAATCTGGTCAATTTGGTTGGTTTTTTCAGTAAGATTTCTAATTACTTCGGCAATTCCTTTAGTAACACGCCAAATTTCCTGAATACCTTCTTTCGTCTCAATTACTTTTTTGCTTCCTTCTTCAGCTTGCTCTTTCGATTCTTTGGAAGCCTCTGAAGCTCTTTTTGCGTTTTCGGTTGTTTCAATTGTTGTTCGTGTCATTTCTTCAACTGCAGCAGCAACTTCGGATGTTTGGCTACTTTGTTCTTGCGCTCCAGCCGCCATTTCTTCGGCACTTGCCGAAATTTGTGTACTTGCACTTGCAGTTGCTTGTACGGCTTCGCTCACATTCATTATAATTAATTTAATATTTTCTACTAACTTGTTGAAGTTCTCAAATAATCTTCTGATATCTTCACTTTCATCTTCATCTATTTGAACTTGGACTGTTAAATCGCCCTTGGAAACTTTTTCCATAATATCGATAATTCTATTTACTCTTGCAGTTAAGTAAGCCTTTTCTCTTTCGGATTGTTTAATAGCTTCTTCCACTTTTCTTTCAACGGACTCTTTTTCTCTTCTTAAATCTTCGTGTGAATTTCTTATATTTTCAGCAAGGTCTTCAAACGATTTGCCTAAATCATCAAACTCGTTTTTATAATTAAAATTAAGTTTAATGTTATAATCGCCCCTTGCCAAACGTTTTGTAACTTCTACTAATTTTTCAATAGGTTCAACAATTTTTTTCTTGGACATAAACAAAATGAAAATAACGGTAATAATGGTAATCAAGGCAACAGTAATAGCAACATATTGCAAATTCCTTAAACTTTTAGTTGTGTGTGCAGCAAACATTCCCACTGCTTTATTCATTTCTTTAAGTAATTCCATATTATGTTTAACCAAATATTGAACTGCATCTTCATTGTGCGGATCACGCAACAATACTTTTATCCGCATATAAAAGTCATTCCAGAGATTTTTTACTACTATTAATTGTTCAAAAACCTTTTTATTATTACAAGGCGGAAGTTGGTCGTTACCATACATTAAGCCATCGAGAGTTTTATCAAAAAGTTCTGCTGTTTTTTTTAACTCATTTGGAGAAACTTTGCCGGTAAGTACACCAAGAGCTTCTTTTGTCATTTTCTGTGAAAGCATTCTTTGGCGTCCGGCAAGATTAATAACAACGCCGTCCTTTGAATTTTGTTCGATTGTATAGTAAGTATAAATTTGTAATGCTACAAAAAGCAGACCGGTGATAAAAAAAAGTGTTGCAATCTGATTCCGAATCCTATGCTTCATAATCATACCTCTCCTTATTTATTAAACATATAAAATCTTACGTTCTATTATCGGAAAAAATAATTGCTATTTAACAATAAGATATTAATATCTTAATATTTAAAGATACAAAGTTTTTAGTATTCATTGAACAAATTGACATATTCATCTTAATTATTTTTTTGATTACATTCCCATGGAGTTTTATTTTTTGAATTTTCTATTACTACAAAAATTTCGACCCTACGGGACATTCCGAAATAAAAAATCGAATGCTATTTCCGTCCGAAACTGAGTTTCGGATGGAAAAACTCACCGCTGACGACCCCGAGAGCTAAAAGCCTAACGCTTAAAAATTCCGTTTGTCGGGTTTTCCGCTTCTACTTCATTTTTATGCAACGCTTTTTTTTAATGCAGAACTGAGAGCAAAATGGGACTAACATTTACTAAAACTTTCAACAGAAGTAAAGATTGCCGATATTTAGTGTTTGAAAATAAAAATAAAAGTTAATCAGGAGATTAAATGAGATTTAAAATCGGTTTACCCGATAATATATTTACTAATATGCTTGCTTCTTCTTTCCCAAGGGAATTTTATTCGTTTTACTATTTAAGTAATTCGGAAATTCTAAAATCCTTAATTAACGAGCAAATAGATTTGGCAATTATTCCTTCGCTCGAAATTCAGAACGAGAACAAAATTTACGTTTCCCGAAAACTCGGCATCGCTTTCGATGGTCCTCTTTCCGATGATTATATTTATTACGTAAAGGATACGTTAAATGTACTAAAAATTGCCGGAAGCGTTTCGTTAAATGAAATCCTTTTAAGTAAAATTATATTTAAGGAAAATTACGATACCGAACCTATTCAAGAAGTACTTCCAAGTGTTCCCTCTTCTTTTAGCGAAAATTTCCTAGTTTCCGGGAATGAAAATTTTACACTCGGAATTTATCAGAAAGGTGATAGCTTTGCCGAACACGTTTCCGACTTCATCGATGCACCGTATCTTAAATACATTGTTGTTTCATTACATAAAGAAAATATTGAAATGCTTCACCAAAACACATTTAATCCCGAAGCGGAAATAGAAGTAACCTTTCCGTCAATTCTAAAATCACTCGGCTACAACGAAAAAATTATTGATTTCGTAAAACAAAATTTTGACGGAATTTATTTTGAGCAAACCGAAAATGAAATTAACGGCTTTGAAGAAATGAGAAAACTGCCTTTCTATTATGGTTATTTCGAGGAAGTTAAAGATATAATTTATGTGTGATTTTTCTAAGCTTAATTTCCCAAAATGCCAACCGTAAACAAAATGAAAAGCCTTATTCAAGAAAAATTAAATGAAATTTTCATCCCTTTTGTTGAAGAAGTTAGAAAATCCGATAATAATAAAAACCGTATTCATTCACTCCCTGGTTCTGCAAAATCATTTCTAATAAAATTACTTTCGCAATACGAAGATAAAATAGTAATACTTTTTGATGATAGAGAGCAACTGCTTGAAACAAATGTAGAATTAAATATCTTAGGTGTCGAATCGCAAATAATTTTAGCTGATGAAATAAATTTAGACTCGGTCCAGGAAATTGCTGCCTCAATAACTTCAAACCAACGTTTTATTTTATTATCGAATTACGATTTGTTAAAAGCAAAATTCCCAACACAAATCGAATATGAAAAAAATTCATTAAAAATTATTGCCGGTTCAGAACTCGACTACGACGAACTACTTGAATTTTTGAATTTCTATAATTACGACAAAGAAAATTTCGTCGAAATACAAGGAACATTTGCTCTGCGTGGAGCAATTATCGATTTTTGGTCATACAGCGAAAAGAATCCGGTTAGAATTGAATTTAATGGTGATTATATTGAATCAATTCGCTATTTCGATCCCGAAAGTCAACGTTCGATTGGTTTTGTCGATTCAATAATTTTATCTCCTAAAATAATGAACGGGAATGAAGAGCTCGCGGCTTCAATTTTCGATTACTTACCAAATGCGGTTTTTTATGTTGAAAAAATTTTTCTCGAAAAATTTGGTAATGAAGATTTGTCAATCGAAAAAAAAATTCCCGAAACCGAAGAGATGGACGATGAGCTTAGAGAGGATATTTTCAACGGGTTAAGTGTTCAAAAAGATAGAATTAACACGATTGAACTTAAAGACCAATTAGACAAAAACGATATTTTATCTCAAAATGTCCGCTGGATTATTGAATGCCCGCTTTCAACTTCCCAAACATCTTTTAATCCGAGATTAAAAAACACGCCTTCGTTTGAAAGTAATTTTAACTTGCTTTGGGATTTTATAATTAGAGAATCGCAGAATGGAAAAACAATTATTGTTACAACTGAAAATGAATTTCAGAAAGTTCGCTTAGAAAAACTTCTTACGGAATTAAGTACCGAGCTTGAAAAAATTCTTGAAGAAGGAAAATTAAAATTTCTTGTCTTGCCAATAAAAAGCGGTTTTGAAATTTCACAAGCAAAATTAGTTTTGCTCTCCGATTATAAAATCTTCGGCAAACCTTACCGGAAAAAAATATCGAAAAAACAAAAAGCAAAAAAATCCAAAACTAAAGATTTGGCTTCGCTCAAACGTGGTGATTTTGTCGTACACGAAACTTTCGGGATTGGGCGTTACGAGGGACTTGAAAAAATAAAAATCGGAAGCATCGAACAGGAATCCCTTAAAATTTCGTATGCCGAGGGCGATGTTGTTTATGTTAATCTGAATTATCTTGGATTAGTAAAAAAATTCTCTTCACGCGAAGGAGTTACACCTCGAGTAACAAAGCTTGGCTCATCCGATTGGCAAAAAACCAAAAAGAAAGTAAAAAAACGCATTAAAGATGCTGCACGCGATTTAATTAAACTTTACGCACAAAGAAAAGCATCGAAAGGTTTTTCTTTTTCCGAAGATTCGGTTTGGCAAATGGAATTAGAGGCTTCGTTTTACTATGAAGATACGCCCGATCAAACAAAAGTAACCGACGAAATAAAAAAAGATATGGAAAGTCAATCGCCAATGGATAGACTTGTTTGCGGCGATGTTGGTTTTGGCAAGACCGAGATTGCAATACGTGCGGCATTTAAGGCGGTAAACGACGGAAAGCAAGTTGCAGTGCTTGTTCCTACAACAATCCTTGCCGAACAACATTTTAATACTTTCCGTGATAGATTAGCAAGCTTCCCCGTAAAGATTGAAACACTTTCCCGCTTTGTACCTAAAAGAAAACAATCTCAAATAATAGAAGAACTTGCCGATGGAAAAGTAGATATTGTAATTGGCACGCATAGATTACTTTCGAAGGATATTTCTTTTAAGGATTTGGGATTGTTAATAATAGACGAAGAACATCGATTTGGTGTAATGGCTAAAGAAAAATTAAGAAAATTGAAAGTGAACGTTGATACGCTAACACTCACTGCTACGCCAATTCCACGTACTTTAAATCTTTCTCTTTTAGGAGCAAGGGATTTATCAATTATCGCGACGCCCCCGCCAAATCGTCAGCCGGTGTTTACAAAAGTTGAAGTTTTCGATATTGTAAAAATCCGTGAATGGATTTTGAAAGAGAAAAACCGTGGCGGACAAATCTTTTTTGTCCACGATAGAGTTGAAACAATTGAAAAATTAGCGAAATATCTTCACAGACATATTCCCGAAATAACTTATTCGGTTGCACACGGAAAAATGAAACCCGCCGAACTCGAAAAAGTAATTTTCGATTTTATGAATAAAAAATTCGATATGCTTGTTTCAACAAAAATAATCGAATCGGGCATCGACATTCCGAACGTAAATACGATAATTGTTAACAGAGCCGATAGATTCGGACTTGCCGAACTTCATCAGTTACGTGGACGCGTGGGAAGATCGGAGCGTAAAGCATTTGCGTATTTTCTCGTTCCCTCGCTTAAAACACTAAATAAAAAAGCAATTAAAAGATTACAAGCAATTGAAGAATATTCCGATCTCGGCGAAGGATTTAATCTTTCGATGCGCGATTTGGAAATACGAGGTGCCGGAAATTTACTTGGAGAGGAGCAAAGTGGTGCAATCGATTCGGTCGGTTTCGATTTGTATTTAAAATTGCTTGACGAAGCTATAGAAGAATTAAAACACGAAGAGTTTGCCGACGAATTAAAAGACTTGACCAAGCACATCGAACGTGCCGATACGGTTATCGATACTTACTTTGAAATAGGGATTCCTAAAAATTATATGCCGAATCAAACCGACCGACTTTCTTTTTACACATCGTTATTTTCAATCGTTCACGAAAATGAAATTTCTGAAATTATTGAGGAAATGGAAGACCGCTTTGGCAAAATACCGCAGGATACACAACTTATGATTGATGTTGCACGGTTAAAACTTTACGCTTCGTTATTACAATTCGAAAGAGTGATAATTAACGAAAAGAAATTTTCTATAATTCTCCCAAAAGCAAGCAATCAAACCTTTTACGATGAAAAGTTTACGCCACTTGTTTCGATTATGATGAATAACTACGGAAAAATTTTTAGACTTGTTCAAAAACAAGATTCGGTTAAATTCGAAATAAAAAACAATTTTTATGAACCGGAAAAATCCCTCGACTTTTTAATAAAGATGTTCAAGGACTTGCTCGATTGGTTAAAAAGTTGAAAGTTTGTAAAGTTGAAAGTTCATAAAGTAAAAAATGAAGTTCTTTCTGTGTTGTAAAAAAGACGAAGTAAGTTAAGTCTCAAAAAGAAAATTTATATTAATAAAAATTCGGGAATTACAAAAAGTAAGGTGAAAGTTTCTGTTTAAGTTCAGATACTTTTTGTTCAATGTCGGTATTCATTGAGTCTTGTTCTTCTAATTTTTCTACTTCAAGGGATTCAATATCTTCTTGAATACTTTGAATTTTCTCCTCTATTTTTTTCCTATGTTGTTCAATTTCCTTTTGGAATCCTCGTTTCAAAGCTTCTTTCCGTTTTTCGCCCAAATTTTTAACATAAGCAAGTTGTTTCATTAATCTTTGCTTTTGTGAGCCACGCTCCATCATTGTAGAGGCTGCAGAGAATAGTGATACCAAAATACCTATTAAATAAGATAACCCACCCCATTTAAAACCAGCCAATAAAAATGAAGTAATAACTAATGAAAAATTATCATAGTTTGCAACGTTATTTAAGAAACCGCTTGAAAAACCGGTTATCATAAATACAATCATCGAAATAATACCATTGTAAATCATAGAGTTTTTGAAAGAAACCGTTGGATTATATTTAGCAGTATCTTCAATGTGGTCAATTTTGTGTTCAATTCTTTTAGTAATTTTTTCAACTTCTTCTTCTAGGTCTTCAAGTGTTTTCTCCATTTTTTCGTTAATTTTTTCTGTGTAAGATTCAATATCCTCTTGTAAATTTTTTATCTTCTTCTTATTCTCTTTAATTTGTTTATCATAAATTTCCGCCTTCTTCTCAGAAACTTCACGATAAATCTTACGTGCGTTTTCAATTATTCTATCAAGGATATTATTATATTCTTCAACAGTAAATTGTGCTATTAACGATGCAAGTGCATTTGAACTATCTTTGTAATGTCCGCTAACTAATTTTAAAAATTCAATATGTTTATTAATAAAATCATCGTAATATTTTTCTAGCTTCAGAGTTTCAATTTGAGCAAGATTAATTAAAACTTGTTTTAATTTGGAAATATCGAATGCCAAAGAATACGCTATTAATTCTTCCAAATCGGCAACCATTGGAACAAAAGTAGGTTCGTTGAAAATATTATATGTAACTGCATTACGTAGGAAAAACTCAATAAGTGGTAAACTTCTTTTATTGAGTGCAAAACGGAAACGCGCCTTATCATAATCAATTACGTGGGAAAGAAGGTTAATTGCCGAATCGTAATTTGCCAATTTTGCATTTGTAACCGCATTATAAAAAATAGCAGAAACACCGCTGGATTTAACAAAAATTGCATTTTCGAACTCACGCTGTGCTTGCTCGAAGTTTTCGCCTCTGAACTGAGCAAAACCGGTATAAAGTTGTAACAAGTACTTTAATTCATTCTTAAACTTGGGATTTAGTTTTGACGCTTCAAGAATTTTATCTGCATCGTCAAGTAACTTTAAGGCTTTGTCGAAGGCAAGCACATTGGCATTAAACATCAAAAGATTTGCGTGTAGTACCTTTTTGTAAAAATGGCTTTTGATTTGGTCTTTTTCCAACAGATTAATAGCCGATAGAGTGTAAAATTGTTTATCCCTCGTATTTTTTTGAGTAATCCAGCGCGTGTAGTATTTTTTTAGTTCTTCGTAGTTACTTGGTCCACCTCCTGCTTTATATAATTTGTTAAAAAATTCTTCGGTTTTAGTAATTAAAGGAATATCTGTAATCCAGAAATACGGTGCAGTATCTACTGTAATTAAATATTCGTTGATATCTTGTGGAAGGTCAATGGAATAATAACGAGTAACTGCTTTAATAAAATCGAGATAATCGTTATTTATGCGAACATAATTTTTGAAGAAATTACGGGCAATTTGTCGAAATGTTGCAAATTGTTGTTCGTAATTTTCACCAATACCTTGTGCGGCAATTCCATCCGTTGGAGCCATTTTTACTTCTTCCCTGAAGTTTTTTTTACACTACACGCTTTCTTACAACTAATTATCGGAATAAAATGTTTATTGTTTAGCCTTTTTCCAAAAAATTTTCGGATAAATTATCTGTTTAATCCGTAGTGTATTTTGAAATTTTTTAATCGTTAATCCGCTAAAAAATATCAAGAAAAAAATAAATCATACCGGTTAAATAATTGAATTTTCGTTCAACTTTAAGTAGTTTACGTATATTATTCAATTCTTTTGACAAAAAGCAGGAGATATTATGGACTTTTTACTCACCGAAGAACAAAAAATGATTCAAGAAACCGCAAGAGATTTTGCGCAAAATGAAATTGCTCCAACAGTAATCGAAAGGGACAAAAATGCCGAATTTCCCTATGAAATTGTAAAAAAACTCGGCGAACTCGGTTTTATGGGTATGATGGTTGACCCCAAATACGACGGAGCAGGACTTGACACCGTTAGTTACGTTTTAGCAATGATTGAAATCTCCAAAGTCGATGCTTCCGTTGGTGTTATAATGTCAGTAAACAATTCGCTTGTAACTTTCGGTTTAGAACGTTGGGGATCTGAATTTATTAAAGAAAAATATTTAAAACCGTTAGCACGTGGCGAAAAATTGGGAGCTTTTGCTCTTTCGGAACCGGAAGCCGGTTCGGATGCCACACAGCAAAGAACAACTGCCGTAAAAGACGGGAAATATTGGGTTTTGAACGGAACTAAAAACTGGATTACAAATGGGAAAAATGCCGATTACTACATAGTTTTTGCTCAAACCGATAAAGAAAAAAGACATAAAGGAATTACTGCTTTTATGGTCGAAAAAGGAATGCCCGGCTTTGAACAAGGTGCAAAAGAGGACAAACTTGGTATTAGGAGTTCCGATACTTGTTCGCTACTTTTTACCGATTGCCGTGTACCCGAAGAAAACGTTTTGTGGGAAGTTGGAAAAGGCTTTAACTTTGCTATGAACACGTTAAATGGTGGTCGTTACGGAATTGCGTCGCAAGCAGTTGGAATAGCAACCGGTGCGTACGAAAAAGCACTTGCTTACGCAAAAGAAAGAAAAGCATTTGGAACCGAAATTATTAATCACCAAGCAATAATGTTTAAACTTGCCGATATGGCAACAAAAATTGAAGCTGCAAAATTACTTACTTTACAAGCAGCAGCATTAAAAGATGCCGGTAAAGATTACATTAAAGAAGCTTCTATGGCAAAACTTTTTGCTTCGGAAGTGGCAGTTGATGTAACACGCGAAGCCGTACAAATTCACGGTGGATACGGTTACGTCCGCGAATACGAAGTAGAAAGAATGTACCGCGATGCTAAAATTACCGAAATTTACGAAGGGACATCGGAAGTACAGAGAATTATTATTGGAAGAATGATTCAAAAAGATTAAGATTTTATGGCAAAAATTGTAGAGGTCAGACCGTCCGATAATTTTCGTCTTTACGTCCGTTATTCGGACGGTCTTGACGGATACATAAAAATGGAAAAAATGTTAAAACACAAAGATTACGAATGTATCCGCAACGAAGAAGAATTCAAAAAAGTTTCCGTTGATCCAAAAACAAAAGACATAGTTTGGAATTGTGGTGCAACGATGTGCAAAGTGGCAACTTACGGAATGTTAAAATTAATTAAAGAAGCAAAATCTTTAGGTTTGGATTATTAAGAATTGAAATCAATTTTATTCATCTTGTTTTTATTTCCCGCAATATTTTTTTCTCAAACC
>CAYZGB010000038.1:0-15023 GCA_964477915.1 uncultured Melioribacter sp.
AAAAAAGGACGACTTCGCAGCCGTCCTTTTCTTATAGCTATTTCAAATTATTTCCTTGAAAATTGCAATTTGTTTCCGTCCGGACTTACGTCAACCAAAATCGTATCGCCCGCTTCGAAATTACCCATTAGCAACTCGGTTGCAAGCGGATTTACAATATAATTTTGAATTACACGTTTAAGCGGACGTGCACCGTAAGTAATATCGTAACCGTGCTCGACGAGAAATTCTTTCGCTTTTTCGGAAAGTTCGAGCGACATTTTCTTTTCGGCAAGCATTTCGCGAACTCGTCCGATTTGAATTTCGACAATCTCACCCATTTCACTCTTGAGTAATGGCTTAAAGAGAATTACTTCGTCAATTCTGTTCAGAAATTCCGGACGAATGGTTTTACGTAACAAATCATTCAATTGATTTTTCAAATCGGAAATGATTTGTTCGTAATTGCTTTCGTTAAATTGCGAAAGTTTCTCTTGTATCAAATGCGAGCCGATATTCGAAGTCATAATGATAATCGTATTTTTGAAATCAACCGTTCTGCCTTGATTATCGGTTAATCGTCCGTCGTCCAAAACTTGTAGCAGAACGTTAAACACATCGGGATGTGCTTTTTCGATCTCATCCAAAAGCACAACCGAATACGGACGACGACGCACGGCTTCGGTCAATTGTCCGCCTTCTTCGTAACCGACGTATCCCGGAGGTGCTCCGATTAACCGCGAGACGGAATGTTTTTCCATATATTCCGACATATCAATACGAACCATAGCGTGTTCGTCATCGAAAAGAAATTCCGCCAAAGCACGTGCAAGCTCGGTTTTACCTACACCGGTTGTTCCGATAAAGATAAACGAACCAATCGGTCTGTTCGGATCTTGCAAACCAGCACGCGAACGACGTATTGCATTAGCAACTGCTGTAATTGCTTCATCTTGCCCAACTACGCGTTTGTGCAATTCATCTTCCAAACGTAAAAGTTTTTGGCGTTCGCTTTCGAGCATTTTGCTAACCGGAATTCCGGTCCACTTAGAAACAATTTCCGCAATGTCTTCGGCATCTACTTCTTCTTTAAGTAACTTGCTATCGGATTGAATTTCTTGCAAACGTTTCGTTTCTTCTTCAAGTTGTTTTTTAAGCTCGGTAATTACGCCGTAACGGATTTCGGCAACCTTGCCTAAATCGCCTTCGCGTTCGTATTGCTCTGCCTGTGCTTTTGCATCTTCAATTTTGGTTTTGATATTACGGATTTTCTGAATTTGGTCTTTTTCAATTTGCCATTTCGAACGCAATCTGTTCCGCTCTTCTTCGAGTTCGCTTAATTCTTTTACGAGTTCTTCCAATCTTTGAGCGGAAAGTTCATCGTTTTCGCGTTTTAATGCTTCGCGTTCAATTTCCAATTGTTTAATTCTGCGTTCGAGTTTATCGAGTTCTTCCGGCATCGAGTTTATTTCGATACGTAATTTGGAAGCCGCTTCGTCAATTAAGTCAATTGCTTTATCGGGCAAAAATCTATCCGTGATGTAACGAATGGAAAGTTGCACCGCAGCAACAATTGCCGCATCGGTAATTCTTACGCCGTGGTGAACTTCGTATTTTTCTTTCAATCCGCGTAATATCGAAATTGCATCTTCTTCGCTCGGTTCGTCAATAAGAACCGGTTGAAAACGGCGTTCCAAAGCCGCATCTTTTTCTATGTATTTTTTGTATTCTTTCAGCGTGGTTGCACCAATTGCGTGAAGTTCGCCACGAGCCAATGCAGGTTTTAGAATATTTGCCGCATCCATTGCTCCGTCGGTTTTTCCGGCACCTACAAGCTGATGAATTTCGTCGATAAACAAAATTATTCTACCTTCGGATGCCGTAACTTCTTTGATTACCGCTTTAATTCTTTCTTCAAATTGTCCGCGGAATTGAGCACCGGCAACTAACGCACCCAAATCGAGTGCAACGAGTGTTTTATCTTTAAGATTTTCCGGAACATCGCCGGAAACAATTCGATGTGCAATACCTTCTGCAATTGCGGTTTTACCAACGCCAGGCTCACCAATTAATACCGGATTGTTTTTCGTTCTACGGGAAAGCACTTGCAACACACGGCGAATTTCCTCGTCGCGTCCGATAACCGGATCGAGTTTGTTTTGCCGTGCAAGTTCGGTTAAATCGCGTCCGAATTTCTTCAACGCTTCGTAAGTATCTTCTGCATTTTGCGAAGTTACGCGTTGATTTCCGCGAATATCTTTTAGTGCATTCAAAATAGCGGCACGCGTTACACCTTGTTGGTTAAGTATTTTTCCAGCAACACCGCTATTTTCGGCAAGTGCAAGAATTAAATGCTCGGTGGAAACATATTCATCTTTTAATCCGTTCGCTTCTTCTACCGCTTTATCGAGTAGTTTTGCCGTTTCCATCGACATTTGCTGATTACCAATTCCCGCACCTGTAACCTTCGGCAGTTTTTCAAGTTCTTCGCCAACCTTAAGTTGAATTTGCTGAATGTTACCGCCAATTTTTCGAATAATTGAAACGGCTACGTTTTCGTTATCTTGAACAAGAGCCGCTAAAATATGAAGCGGTTCTACAATTTGATTATTGTAACTTTGTGCTATTTCAACGGCATTTTGTATTGCTTCTTGTCCTTTTACCGTCAATTTGTTGAAATTGAAACTCATATTTTTACCTCCTTTTCGAATTTATTTTTCGCCCCGTTTACAAAGATAAGTAATTGCGGGTTTCTTGTGGTATGACAAAATTTCATATAATAAGAATTAATTGTAATCGGTAAAACACTTAATTTGAAAATATTAAATAAGAATTTTCAATAATTTTCGTAAGTTTTGATAATTTCCTCGGCAATTGTAATTACTTTTTCTTTTAATATTTCGGGTTCTAATACATAAATTCCACGTCCTCGCCCTGCAATCCAACGTGCGATTTCATCAAGCGAATTGACGGTTATTTCAATAATAAGCGTATCGGAATTTTTGCGATAAGCTTTCTGATGCACTGCCAAAGGACGAGATACCAACCATTCCGACCAAGGTTTTGTAACTTTCAATTTTACATTATATTGTTGTTTACCTGTCCAACTTAAAAACGAATATTTCAACAATTCCGAAATTGCATAATTGTCGGGTTTTTCAAATTTCTCTTCTGTTAATTCAATTCTGCTAATTCGATACAAAAGAAATTGTTTAACCGAGCCGTTTAGCGAAGCCAATACTCTCCAAGTTTTTTCACTTTGGTATATTAAATAAGGTTCGATAAAGTAATTTTTTTTAACTTTGTTTTTTTCGTAAGTAATTAAAGCAATTCTATTTTCATCTATCGCTTTATATAAAAGAGTAACTATTCTTAATGAAAATTCGTGTTTTTTATCGACCAAAAAATATGTTGCTTTGTCGTAAGTGCTTTTTAAGATTTTCGACGAAAAATATAGTTGAACCAAATTGAATACAATTTCTTTAGGGATACTACCCAAAATATTAATTCCTTTTTTACCAGAAGAATGAATTCGAATTCCGAGACTACGTAAATTTTGCAAGTCCCGTTTTATTGTAATGGCATTACATTTGTAAATTTCGGACAAATCTTCAATCGTAACGATATTTTGTCTAAATAGTACCCGTCCTAAAATTTCGATTTGTCTTATTATTTTGGATTCAAATTTTTCCATAAAAATATCATTTAATGATACGATTTAATGTAAATATTAGTTTATCTTTGTCAAGACAAACTTAAACTTAAATAATCGGAGGTACAAAATGAACAAGTTAAAATCGAATTTCAACAATTTTTTACCATTGAACAGAAAAGAAAAATTTTACACCGCAACAATTTTACCACATCTAATTTGCTACGATAATTTTAAATATTTCGAAAGATTTACATCGCTAATCCCGGGTTTCCCGAGCAATATCGAAATCAAACCGAACCCAAAAGATAATAACATTTTATTTTTGACGGAATTCAGTTTGACCGAATCGTTAAAAGACCGTTCGCTTAACGTCAAGTTCCAAGATGTTCCCAAAAGCAAGGAAACACCGGATCTAGTTGTATTAATAACCGAGCCAGAAAAAATTTTAATTGTTGTCGAAGCAAAAATGTACAGCTCTTCCGATAGTTTTAGTTTAGCAAAACAAATGGATGATCAAAAGAAAATCATTAACAGCATTAAAAAAACCTTGTCAATCAATGAAAAGAATATTTTTCATATCGGTTTGGTGCCATCAAAAATGATTACCAAAAGTGTGATGAACAAATATAATATTGTTTATTGGGAGGAAATTTTAAACGCTTATCGCGATATTCTTGTTAACGATTACTTTTTTAACGTATTGGATTTGGCCTTGGAAAAATACGATATTTTGGTTTCGAAAAACGTTTACGGAAGCACTTACGGAAAAAATATGGATGTAAAATTAAGCGGGTTAGAAATTGTAAAATTACATAAAGAAGGTAAAAGATTTTGGGTTGGAAGAAACCGCGGGTTACACGGTCCTGAATTTCAAAATGATGTAAGAACAGGAAATTGGGAAAAATTCGAATACGAAGTGAACATAACAGCAAGTAATCCACCAAATCATAATTGGTTTTCTTCGGCTGAATTTATTAATGCCGTAGAAAAACAAAGCGGATCTTTTTCTCGTTCCGATAATCACGATTTGATTAACAAAATCCGATATAAACAAGAAGTGGGTAATATGATTCACAATAAATTGGGCGATTGGCATTTCTCTCATTTGGGAATTGATTATTTTCTGAAAATAGCACGCACACTTGGTTTCGAAAGCAATTTGAATGCTCCGATAAAAGAAATTTATATTGGGAAATCGGGTGTGGCATATATCGAAAAGTTACGTGGTCGTAAAGTAAATCCCAATTGGGCTGTAATATTAAATAGCGGTGAACAAAAAAAATACGATAACAGAAAAAGAAAATTGGAAGAAGGGCTTTGGAAACGTTCAAATTGTAATGTTTATTATTGGGATGAAATAAAGAATTTTTTCCGTAAAAGAAGAAGTAAATAGAAGTTTATACTATGGAATTTCCTATTTTTAACGTTTTGGAAGCTATTACCCAATTTGTTTTTGTGATAGTTGATTTTTTATTTTTGAAGAAAATAAAAATTTTCAATATCTTTAAAAATTAGAAAAAATTGAAATAGGAGTAAATAAAATGGCTAAACAACAAACATTCGCATCTAAAGCGAAAGGAAAACAAAAAGATACAACTGTAACTGTTAAAGTTGTACGTTCAGTTAAATCGGAAAAGGGAAGTTACCAATTTATCGAAAATTTTGTTAAGCTCGATGATATTAACAAGGTAACTAATTTAAAGTAATTTTTTATTGAATTAAAACGTATTTTAAACTCAAAGGCTTTTTGGTCTTTGAGTTTTTTTTATTTAAGGAAGTTAAAATGTTTATAGATACACACGCTCATTTGTTTTTCCCAAATTTTAAAGATGATTTGGACGAAGTAATTTCGCGTGCTAAAGAAAATGGTGTGGATTATATTCTTGTTCCTGCCACCGATTTGGCAACTTCAAAACAGGCAATAGAACTTGCTGAAAAATACGATTTTATTTTTGCCGCGGTTGGTGTTCATCCGCACGATACTAAGGATTTAAATCCCGATTTTATTAATGAACTTCGCAATTTGGCAGCGCACGAAAAAGTAAAAGCTATCGGCGAAATTGGATTGGATTATTATTACGATTTTTCCCCACGTGAAAAACAAATTGAAGCGTATGTTGCCCAACTGGATTTGGCTCTTGAACTTGGCTTGCCGGCTATTATTCACAATCGCGAAGCAAACGACGATATTATGGAAATTGCTCGAGAATATGCAAAAAAAGGACTTAAGGCACAATTTCATTGCTTTGCCGGTTCGTTGGATGATGCTCACGAATTGATTGAATTAGGTTACAATATTTCTTTTACCGGTAATATTACTTTTAAGAAAGCGGATAATTTGAAAAGAATTGTTGCCGGTGTTCATCCCGAAAATATTTTGCTCGAAACCGATTCGCCTTTTCTAACACCGGTTCCGCACAGAGGAAAAAGGAACGAACCTTCGTATGTAAAATATGTTGCCGAAAAAATAGCGGAAATCCATCACATTCGTCTAAAAGATGTTGCTCGAACAACTTCCTTCCGAGCATATAAATTATTTGGAATAGGGGAAGAACCGAAGTTAAGTTTCACTTACCAAATAGGGAAATCGCTTTACATTAACGTTACTAATCGTTGTAACGCCGATTGTATTTTTTGCGATAGAAACGGCGATGCGGTTATATTCGGTTACAAATTAAAAATGCGAAAAGACCAAGAACCTCCTGCCGGTGTTTACATTACAGAAATCGGTGATCCTACCAAATATAAAGAAATTGTTTTTTGCGGTTACGGCGAACCTACAATCCGTTGGGATGTTGTAAAAGAAGTTGCCAAATACGTAAAAGCAAAAGGCGGAAAAACAAGGTTAAATACAAACGGACACGGAAATGTTATTAACAAAAGGGATATTACTCCCGAATTGGAAGGTTTAATTGATACGGTTTCGATTAGTCTCAATTCCGTTGATTCAAATCAGTATGCAAAATTAATGCGGGTTTCTCCCGAAATGCACGAAGCGATGTTGGACTTTGCGAAAAAGGCAAAGCAATATTCTCACGTTGTAATGTCGATTGTTGGCCTGAGTGAAGTTGATACGGAAGAAGCGAAGAGATTTGTAACCGAAAAACTTGGGGTGCAATTTAGAGTAAGGGAATATTTTTCTTAGATCGGTGTTTCTATTCCGTATTCGTCGAATAATTTGATAACGTCGTCGAATGTTAAGGTAATTAAATCTTCATCGCTTAAGTCAACCGTAGATGCAATTCTTTCTTCCTGGAAGGAAATTATTTTAAACAATAGATTACGTGCAAGCCTTGCGTTTCCAAAATTTTTATCGCGTTTTTTATAGAGTTCTTCAAAAAGTTCCAACAATAATTGTAAAGCGCCTTCATCAAATTCGTAACCATTTTCTTTTGCTATTCCGTACGAAATTTCAAGTAATTGGCGTGGAGTGTAATCATCGAAGTGGAAGAAGTTTGTAAAGCGCGAACTTAATCCAGGATTCGATTCAAGAAATTGTTTCATTTCGTTTGTGTATCCGGCAACAATT
Source organism: uncultured Melioribacter sp. (assembly GCA_964477915.1). Taxonomy (GTDB): domain Bacteria; phylum Bacteroidota; class Ignavibacteria; order Ignavibacteriales; family Melioribacteraceae; genus WGAL01. The sequence continues at coordinate 7,164 of CAYZGB010000038.1, forward strand.
ACAATAAATTCTCCTCGATAATCTTCCATTCTTTTTAATAAAATATCGATTGCTTCTTGCCCAAAATCATTTGAACCTCTGGAAAGAGTGTAGGCTTCGTCAATAAATAAAGTACCACCGAGAGCTTCTTTAATAATTTTATCTGTTTTCAATGCCGTTTGTCCTTGGTAGCCTGCAACCAAATCGGAACGGTCACATTCAACCAAATGACCTTTTTCTAAAATTCCGAGTTCCTTGAATATTTTACTTAATAACCTCGCAACGGTTGTTTTACCGGTTCCGGGATTACCTGAAAAGACCGAGTGTAAACTTCGTTCAATAACTTTCAGTCCGCGTTTTTCACGCATCTTACTGATTTTAAGACTTTTAATCAAACGTTGTACTTCCGTCTTTACACTATCCAAGCCAACAAGGTTGTTAAGCTCGTCCAGATATTCTTTTAATTTTTCTTCATCGCCTTCTATTGCAACTTTTTTCTTTTCTTTTTCAACCAAAACTCTATCGATTTCAAAATCGGTTATTAAAGAGCCGTCTATTTTAGCGCGTTCTTCTTCATCCAAATCGGCAAGTCTAAGTAAATGTTCTCGTTGAAGTTTTTCCACAAGATTACGAACTAAACGTGCATTCCCGAAGTTTTTGTCTCTGTTTCTATAAAGTTCAAGGAAGTGTTTTTTAATTCTTTCTCGAACGGAATCAGTTAATTTCAATTTTTTAGAATTTAACATAATTTCTGTAATTTCAAGTAGTTCTTCCGGTGTGTAATCTTCAAATTCAAAAATTTTAGTAAATCGAGATCGCATTCCGGGATTGCTATCCAAAAATTGTTGCATTTCGTTGGTGTAGCCGGCAGCAATTACAATAAACTTTCCTCGGTCATCTTCCATTCTTTTAAGTAAAGTATCTATTGCTTCCCGACCAAAATCTTTCGGGTCGTCTTTTTTTACAAGCGTGTAAGCTTCGTCAATAAAAAGAGTACCTCCAATTGCCTTATCTATCATTTTATTAGTTTTATCGGCGGTTTGTCCAACAAAGCCGGAAACAAGTCCGTTTCTATCGGTTTCGATTAAATGACCGCGTGGTAAAATTCCCAAGGCTTTATAAATTTTGGACAAGATGCGTGCAACAGTTGTTTTACCGGTTCCGGGATTTCCGAAAAAGAGAATATGATCGGAAAATTTTTCTTGTACGTCTTCGCCAGTTGAAATATAAAACCGAGCAAGTTTAATTAAATTATTGACTTCATTTTTGACCGAGCGAATACCAATTAATTTATTCAATTCGGCAAGGGCATCGTTTAACTCTTCTTCGTCAATTGTAAGTTTTGTTTTTTTATTTTCTTTTTTGTCAAAAATGTGTTGAATATCTTCGAGTGTAATTGTAATTAAGTCGTCTTTAGTTAGTTCCGTTCCTTTTGTTTCAAGTTCTAATAAACGGTTGCTTAAATTAACTTTTGCTTGTTGAAAAATTTTAGAAACTTCTCTTGCATTCCCAAAATTTTTATCTCTATTTCTATATAATTCAATAAATTTTTTATTGATAAATTCTTTTGCTTCTTCTGTTATTTTGTACTCGCTTTTGTTAAGTAACCCCAAGAAAATTTCCATAAGTTCATTTGGAGTAAAATCGTCGAAAACAAAAGTTCTTCCAAATCTTGATTTTAAACCCGGGTTTGCGGAAAGAAATTCATTCATTTCATCTGGGTAACCGGCAACCACTACGGCAAATTTTCCTTTGTAATCTTCCATTCGTTTTAATAGTGTGTCAATTGCTTCTTGCCCAAAATCTTTTCCGCCGTCTTTTTTATAGAGCGTGTAGGCTTCATCAATAAAAAGTACACCTCCCATTGCTTTTTGAATTGCCTCGTCGGTTTTCTTAGCGGTTTGTCCAATATATTCGCCTACAAGAGCCGCTCTATCTACTTCAACCAAATGACCGGACTCTAATAATCCGAGTGAAAATAAAAATTCGCCAATTAAACGTGCAACGGATGTTTTGCCGGTTCCGGGGTTCCCTACAAAAACAAAATTAAGGTTTAATTCATCATCGGTTTTTAATCCGTACTTTTCTCTTTTCTTTACAAATTCAACATAGTCAGCAAGACTTCTTGCCGCTTTTTTTACATTTTCTAATCCGACGAATGAATCGAGTTCTTCAAAAATTTCTTCAACTGTTTTGTGCTTAACCGGAATTTCATTTTGTGATGTTGCAGCATCGTTTTTAGTTTTACTCAATAGTTTATTTTCAGGACGAATATTTTTATTGTCTTGGGAGATAGGGGTTTGTTTTGGCTGATGTTGTTCTTCTATTATATATTTGTTTTCGTTTCCAATTACGAAATAAGTTTCGGCAACCTTAAAGCTATCGAAGTACAATTCTACTTTGCCTTGTCCTTCCTTTTTTAGTTTTTTTAGATGTTTGAGTTGCTCGGAAAACAATACGGTATCAAAATCTTTTGAAACAATTACCTCAAATTCATCGGAATATATTTGAACATCATCAACATACCATACAAGTCTTGCTAAAATCGTGGTATCTTCAATTCTGAAATACGGATTTGCAAAAATTACTTCTACAAAAAGATTTTTTAATTTACTTGGAGCAATATGGGAAAGGTAAGGTCCAACACCTTTTACAAATTTATCGGTATTTTCATAAAGCATTAACTTATAAACATCAGCTTTTTCGTGTGGGTAGTATTTAGAGAAAAATTTAAGCTGCGTTTTTGGGGTTTCTTCTTTTTCTGTTACATCAGTCTTGGTAAGAGATTCTGTTTTGAGTAAACGTTTAATTTGTTTAATTATTTTCTTTATTTCATTATTCGAACCGAATTTTTCAATATATTCATTTGCTTTTTCGAGAGCCGGCTTTAATTGATTCATATAATACATACTTTCTATTTCAATAAAAGCGGCTTCGGAGTGAAAATCTTTTAAGTCATTATTTTTAAGAATTAACCTCGAAACGTAAAGGGAAAACCAATATTCTTTTTGTGCTAAAGCGTATGAGCAGTATTCAATATATTTTTCAATATTCGAATTATCAATGGTCTTTTTTTTAAGTTCTAATGCCAAAGCGTTTTGATATAAATTTAGGCGTTTATAATCTTCCGGATCGGATTTCTCTTTCAGCATTACAGCTATGGAAAAATCATTGTAGGCTTCTTCAAATTTATTAATGCCGGCATTGGATTTTGCTTTTATTTCGTATGACCAAATCAAATATTGACGTAGATATTTTTCCGCTTTCTCAAGGTTTTCTACTGAGCCTTCAAAAAGGCTCATCCGCATCATTAAATATCCTTGAATTAAATTAAAACGAACGGACGGATGATCATCTTCTTTAACGTAAGCACCAATTTCAATTGCTTTGGTGTGGTGACCGTTTTCGAAAAGTGCCCAAGCGTAGGTTACAACAACTTCCGGCTCATCCGGGAACTCGGCATACAATTCTTCCGCAATTGGCAAAGCTAAACGAAATCTGCCGTTTAACAAATGATCAAAAAGTTCATTTAATTTTTTTGTATATAGAAATGCCAAAACTACTCTATTTTTTTGTTATTAAGATAAAACAAAATTTTAAAACTTAATAATATATTTTTCGTCTAAATTTTTAAATATTTTTAATAATTCAGAGAGGAAAATCAATGAAAAGAAAATTGCTTATAAGTTTACTAATAGTTCTTTTTTCCGCTTGTTCGTTCAACACAATAAAAGGAGATGGAAACATTGTAGAAAAAAATATCGATTCGGTAAATCTTGAAAAAATTACCGAAATCTCAGCCAGCGGAGCTTTTGATATTGTTGTAAATATTGCCTCTTCTTCTTCGTTAAAAGTTATTACCGATAAAAATTTACTTAAATATATTCAGTTAAAAATAAGTGGTAACAAACTTAAAATTTCTTCGACTGAAAACATTGATCCCAGCGATGAAGTAAAAATAATTTTAACACTTCCTCATCTTACTTACGTTGATTTATCGGGTGCAAATGATTTATCTATTAATAATTTGAATGAAAAAGATTTTTCAGTAGATTGTTCCGGTTCTTCTTCAATTTTATTAAACGGAAAAGTAGAAAATTTTAGTGCCGATATTTCAGGCTCGGCAGATTTAAACTCACTTAAACTAAAAGCAAAAAATGTAACTCTTGATATTTCGGGAGCGGGCGATGCCAAAGTTTATGCTGATGGCGTTTTAAGAGTTAGTGCTTCCGGTGCAGCTGATGTTGAATATGCAGGGAATCCTGAATTGGTAAATAGTGATATTTCGGGTGCAGGTTCCGTTGAAAAATATTACGAAAAAAAGAAAAAGGAGAAATAAAATGATTTCGATAATAATGGGGAGTGATTCCGATTTACCTATTATGAAAAAAGCTTTTGATGTAATTCGTGAATTTGAAATTCCATTCGAAGTAAAAATTCTTTCGGCACACAGAACTCCGGTTGAACACGCCGAATATGTTAAGAGTGCCGAAAAGACCGGAACGAAAGTTTTTATTGCTGCTGCCGGTGGTGCGGCTCATTTACCTGGAGTAACAGCAGCGCATACGCAACTACCTGTAATCGGAGTTCCCATAAATTCCAAGTTAAACGGATTGGATTCACTTCTTTCAATAGTTCAAATGCCAAGTGGTATTCCTGTTGCAACTGTTGCAATTGATGGTGCAAAAAATGCGGCACTTCTTGCAATAGAAATTCTTGCACTTACTGACGATAATATTGCGGAAAAGCTTAAATTATTTAGGGAAAAACAATCCGAAGCGTCAATGAAGAAAAACGACGATTTGGAATTTTAATCCAAATTTTTAAGAATATTAATATTCCGTTGTTCGCCGGCAACAATAATTACATCATTTTCTTTGAAAACATAATCGGGGGAGGGGATAGCCTTAATAAGCTCACGTTTTTTTGAATGCGTTTTAACGGACAAAATGTCAACACCATATTTAGCACGAATATTAAGATCGCGTATTGAATGACCGATAAATTTAGGTGGAACTTTAATTTGCAAAATTGAATAATCTTCAAGAAAATGTAATTCTTCGTTTTCATCAGCCATTCTAATTCCGCTTGCTAATGTATCGGCAAAATTTAATCTTTCCACTTCTTTATTGTAAGCTTCTTGAATATCTTTTACGGTAACAATTCCAACAATTTTTTTCGAATTTGAACTTTCTGTTACCGGTAATGTTTCGTAATCGAGTTTTTTCATTTTGTCAATTGCCGATTGGCAATTATCATCCAAGGCTACCGTTTCGAATTTTGTAGTCATAATATCGGCAGCAATCAAAACATCTTTTAGCTCATCTTTTTCAAAAAGAAAATCTTTAACCGAATCTACCGTAATAATTCCAACTATTTCGTTCTTATCATTAACAACCGGAAATTCACGACCGCTATTTTGAACAATTTTATTTATTACTAGATTAAAATTATCCTGCGGATGAATTATCTGAAAATCTTTTTCGTAAACCGAGCGAATATAAATCGATTTCATTACGTTAACTTCCGAGCCTTCTTTAATTGCAATTCCACGACGCAATAATTTCAATGTGTAAATTGATTCGCGAGTGAAATACGAAGAAATGATTGTGCTGATAATAGCTGTTATCATTAGCGGAAGAATAATGTGATAATCGTTTGTTAATTCGAATACAATAATTATTGCGGTAATTGGAGCGCGCGTTGTACCGGCAACCATTCCGCCCATTGCTACAAGAGCGTAAGCTCCGGGAGTTGCTGTAATAGTTGGGAAAAGTTGATGCAATAATCCACCGAAAAATACACCGAGGGTTGCACCCATAAAGAGCGAAGGAGCAAAAATTCCGCCGGAACCTCCCGAGCCAAGTGTTACTGAAGTTGCAAGGATTTTAATGAAAACCAAAGCAAGTGCTGCATACCAAATTAAATTACCATTTAAAGCAAAGTTAATAGTATCGTAACCAACACCCATTACTTCCGGTACCAAAAGTCCTATTACTCCAATGGCAATGCCACCTATTAAAGGTTTTAAATATTCCGGAACTTTCTGAAGTCCGTCAAACCAATCTTCGAATGAATACAATAATTTTATAAATAAATATGAAGCAACACCGCTTAAAATTCCTAAAATTAAATAGAAAATTAATTCTTCGGGGCTAACCAATTCGTAACGAGGAACTTGAAACGCCGCAAAATCGCCTTCGAATGCGTGTGAAACAACAGTTGCCATAACCGACGAAATCACAATAGGTGAAAATTGGGCAACAGCAAAATCCATTAAAATAATTTCGAGAGAAAACAAAGCACCGGCAATAGGAGCATTAAAAGCAGCAGCAATACCCGCAGCAGCGCCGCAACCTACAAGTGTTTTCATTCTGTTTGTTGGCACCTTAAAAAATTGCCCAATAGTAGAACCAAGACTTGAACCAATTTGAACCATCGGTCCTTCGCGTCCTACCGAACCACCTGTTCCAATTGTTATGGCGGAAGCAAATGCTTTAATTACTGCCACACGTGGACGAATTTTCCCACCTTGCAAAAAAATTGCTTGCATAACCTCGGGAACGCCGTGTCCTTTAGCTTCGGGAGCAAAGAAATAAATTATCGGTCCAACAATCAAGCCTCCAATTGCCGGAACGATTAACACCCAATACCAAGGAGTTGCTTGAATGCGTTCGAGAATTGTTCCGTCTCCGCCCCAAAATGAAATGTCAGAAATAAACTCGATTAATGCTCTAATTCCAATTGCTGAAAAACCGGCAAGCACACCGATTATCAAAGCAATGATAATCATAAATGTGTGCTCGGTAAGATTTGCCTTCTCAAGCAGTTGGGAGTTTCTTTTTGATAAATAGCGTGCTATTTTATAAAAAGTTAAACGGACATTCATTTTTGTAAATTTATTACTCAGAAAATTATTTCAAAAATTCATTTACCAATGACGGAAACTTTTGAATTGCTTCTTTAATTTTCGAAGCGTCTTTTCCACCGGCAGTTGCAAGATGATTTCTTCCACCACCACCGCCTCCGATAATTTTAGCAGCAGAGCCAACAAGTTTACCAGCGGAAAGATTTTTCCCTTTTATTAAATCGTCGGTAACAACACAAACCATTCCCACTTTTTCACCGAAGTTGGCAACAAGCAATCCTACACCGTTTTTTATTTTATTGCGTAATTCATCTCCAAAAGATTTTAACTCGTTCATATCTTTTGCATTTATTTCCGAAGCGTAAACGTTAATGCCACTAACTTCGGATTTTTTTTCAAGAACAGAATTTATTGAACCAAGTTTGGATTTTAATTCAAATTCCGCAATGGATTTTTCTAATTTTTTCTTCTCATTTATCAGTTCCGAAATTTTTTCTTTCGCATTTTCAAGTTCGGATTCTTTTTCGTAAATATATTTTTCAACCCCAAAACCGGTAACCGCTTCAATTCTCCGCACGCCACTTGCAACGGCAGTTTCGTGAATAATCTTAAACATATTTATTTCGGAAGTATTTCGTACGTGTGTACCGCCGCAAAATTCCATCGAATAATCACCAAATTGAACAACGTTTACCTTATCGCCGTATTTATCGCCAAAAAACATTAACGCACCCATTTTCTTTGCTTCTTCAAACGGAATATCGCGATGATGTTTCATCGCTATATTTTTACGTATAAGTGAATTTATTTGTTCTTCTATTTTTCTTTGTTCTTCTTTGGTAACTTTTTGGAAATGCGAAAAATCGAAACGTAGTCTATCCGGTCCAACATACGAACCGGCTTGTTTAACGTGATTTCCGAGAATCTTTCTTAAAGTTGCATGAAGCAAATGCGTAGCGGAGTGATTTCGCATAATGTCCCAACGTATTTTTTCATTCACTCTTAAGACGGCA
>CAYZGB010000039.1:0-14210 GCA_964477915.1 uncultured Melioribacter sp.
AAATTTCATCACCGGGTTTATATCCCGCTTTTTCAATTGCTTCAACAATTAAATCCAAAGCTTCGGTGTTCGAACGTAAGTTCGGAGCAAATCCGCCTTCGTCACCAACTGCTGTGTTGTATCCCTTGGCTTTCAATACCGATTTCAAAGCGTGGAAAGTTTCAGCCCCTTTTCTCAATGCTTCGGCAAAGCTATCGGCTCCGTGAGGCATAATTAAAAATTCTTGAAAATCAACAGTGTTATCAGCGTGTTTTCCACCATTAAGAATATTCATCATAGGAACTGGAAGAATTTTGGAATTACTTCCGCCAATGTAGCGGTAAAGCGGTAAGCCCAATTCGTCCGCAGCAGCTTTTGCAACTGCAAGCGAAACACCAAGTATTGCATTTGCACCAAGTCTTGATTTATTCGGCGTTCCATCCAAATCAATTAATAAATTATCCAAACCTACTTGATCGAGAGCATCCAAATCCATTACGGCTTCTGCAATTTCACCGTTTACATTTTCAACTGCATTAAGAACACCTTTTCCACCAAAGCGACTTTTATCGCCGTCGCGTAATTCAACCGCTTCTTTTTCACCGGTAGAAGCACCACTCGGAATTGCAGCACGTCCCCAAGCACCGGTATCTAGCAATACTTCAACTTCAATTGTCGGATTTCCACGGGAATCCAAAATTTCCCTTGCGTGAACATCTACTATTACTGACATTTTTAATCTCCTTTATTAATTTTTCAATCAAATTATTACATAAAATTTTTAATAAATTAAAATACGAAAATTAATTTACATACTTGTTAAATGAATATAAAATAGATTAAATAAAAAAAGCGGATAGCCTTAACAAAAGCCATCCGCTTAATTATTTTTTCAATCTTTAGGAACTATTCTTCGGTAGCGTAACGGAAACTAATTTTTCCTTCAATCAATTCATTTAACGCTTGAATATGGGGTTTATCGCGTTTATCCATTTCACGCGAAAATTTTACGAGCTCAGGATTCGCTCTGTCTTCAAAGTCATCTTCGAAAGCCTCGAAGCTTTTCCGTATTGTGTCATACTCGATTTTTCGCTCGTCATTAATAATTCTTGCTCTTTTGGATGCAACAATTGTAGCCTCGTAAATATTAGAAGCATGACGAGTTAATTTTTCGAGATTAATTGGTCTTAATGCCATTTTTACCTCTTTATTATTTTTTTTATTATTTCCTTTGCTGTTTGTTTTGCTTTTTCGAGATTATCATTAACAATAATATAATCAAATTTGTCTTTGTATGTTAATTCCATTTCGGCACGTTCAATTCGTTTTTTAAAATCTTCATCGGTCTCAGTGTTACGTTGAATTAAACGTTTTTTTAATTCATCAAGATTAGGTGGTGCAATATAAATTAAAACCGCATCGGGATATTGTTTTTTTATATTAATAGCACCTTTTACATCTACTTCGAGAACAACGTATTTCCCTTTTTCCAAATTTTTATCAACAAATTCTCGAAGAGTGCCGTAATAATAATCATAAAATTTTTGCCATTCAACAAATTGATTTAATTCTATTTTTTTTAGGAATTCTTTCTCATCAATAAAAAAATAATCTTTACCGTTAACTTCATTTTTACGGGGTTTACGTGTTGTTGCAGAAACTGAGAAAATCAGTTCGGGAAATTCATTTAATAAATAACGTACAATTGTTGTTTTCCCTGCTCCGCTGGGTGCGGAAAAAACCAATATTTTCCCTTTTCGTAAATTTTCCATTACTCGATATTCTGAACTTGTTCACGCATTTTTTCGAGTTCTTCTTTAATAGCCAAAGCATTATAAGAAATATTAGTTGATACCGCCTTACTTCCTATTGTATTTGCTTCGCGATTCATTTCCTGCAAAATAAAATTTAATTTTTTCCCCGCGTCTTTCGGTAAGTTCATAAATTTTTCGAATTGTTTTATGTGGCTTCGTAAACGAACAATTTCTTCGGATGTATCGTATTTTTCCGCAAGCAATGCAAGCTCAACTTTCAACCTTTCATCGTACTGGGAAAATTCGGACAGAAGATTTTTCGCTCTTTCTTTAAGTTTACTAAAATATTCTTCAACGTCTGTTTTTAGTGAATTTTCTATTTTATTAATTTTATCCTCAATAAAATTAAGCCTTTCCTTAAAGTCTTTTTCAAGTTGTTCACCTTCGGCTTTTCGCATTTCAATCATTTTTGTCAATGCTTCGGAAGTAACTTTCGCAATATCTTCAAATGTTTCATCATCTATTTCAACGGTATTATCAAGAAACAGTTCTTTCAGATAAAGAAAATGCTCAAGTTGTGGTTTTTGTTCAATTCCAACCGATTCAACAATTGTATTTAGCAAAATGCCAGCTTGCTCAATTGCGAATTTATTTAATATTTCAGCGCTTGCCGAAATATCCTTCGGTTTTAAGTTTAGTGTTAGAGTAACTTTTCCCCTTGAAACTTTTTGCTTAATAATTTCGCGTAACTCAAACTCAAGGCTGTAAAGTTCCTTAGGCAATCGTACATTAATATCGAGATAGCGGTTGTTAAAGCTTTTAATTTCAGCTTCAACTTCGAAATTTCCGGCAATTCCGGATGCTTTGCCGTAACCGGTCATACTTAGTAACATTTTCAAAATCCTAAAAAATTAACTTGCAAAATAATTATTTTTGTTGAATTGAATTTCGATAATTTTCAATCTTTCCCACCAAGCCGATTTAGTTTGCGGGTGTGATTTATAACATTTTGTAAAAATCAAAAATAAGTTAAATTTGTAATCAAGAATGAAAATTGAGGAACAAATTCTATAAAAAAACGTTTAATATTTTCTATGAAAAAAAAAGGGACAAAGATGCAAATAAGCCAATTAGATAAAAGCCATTATTTTAGAGCAATGTTATTATTAAGTGGAAAAGATGAAAAAATAAGTAAAAACGAAAGAACATTTATCGATTTTCTTGGGGAAAAATTAGGTTTCGAAGAATCTTTCCGCAGACAAGCACTAAACACTTTTTTTGAAAATGAATACATTGCAAAAGAACCGCCTAAATTTTCTAATCCCGAATTGGCAAAAACATTTATTAGAGACGGTATTAAATTGATAATAACCGATCCAAAACTTCACCAGAAAGAAATTGATTGGTTAATTAAAGTTGCTAATGTAAACGGAATTGACGAAAGTTTTATTTATCGTGAATTAGCGGAAGCAAAAAATAATAATTTCCCGCAATCGGATAGATACTCCCTCGAAATTGAAAATTATCTATGAGTAGAGAAGAAATATTAAATAGAATAGAAATAATAAAGGGCGATATTACAAAACTTAATGTGGATGCTATTGTGAATGCCGCTAACAAAACCTTGCTTGGTGGCGGAGGTGTTGACGGTGCAATTCATCGTGCGGCAGGTCCCGAACTCTTGGAAGAATGTCGAACACTAAACGGTTGCGAAACCGGAAATGCAAAAATTACGAAAGGTTACAAACTTCCGGCAAAATTTGTTATCCATGCTGTTGGTCCGGTTTGGTACGGTGGGAAAAACAATGAAGAAAAGCTACTAAGTGGGGCATATTTAAATTCCTTAAAACTTGCGACAGAGTATAAAATCAAAACCATTGCATTTCCTTCAATAAGCACCGGTGCTTACCGATTCCCTTTTGAATTGGCAAGTAGAATCGCTTTACAAACAATTTACGATTATTTATCCGAGAATAAGTTACCGGAAAAAGTAATTCTTGTTGCATACTCCGAGAGCGATTACAAAAATTATTTAAGAATATTCGAGGACTTTAAGAAAAAACTATTGTAAATTCAGGCAAAAAATTTTCATCAATCAATTTCTTCTTATATTTCCAAATTAAAATCAAAAAAATAAGGATATTAGAAAACAATGAGTAAAGTAGAATTAAATGCTCATCTTGTACAAAAAATATTAGTTTCACCTACTTTGGCAATTATGCGATTTGTCCCAGACGGTTGGCAATTACCCGATTTCAAAGCCGGACAATACGGAGTACTCGGTTTGCCTTATTCTGCACCGCGTATCCCAACTTCCGACCCATTACCTTATGACGACCCGGATAAATTAATCAGAAGAGCATATTCGATTGCCTCGGCTCCCGACGTTAAAGATTACGTAGAATTTTATATTGCATTGGTTGAATCAGGCGAACTAACGCCGCGATTATTTGCTCTTGAACCAGGAGATAAAGTATTCCTCGGGAAAAAGTTCACAGGAATGTTTACGCTTGCCGACGTGCCGGATAGAAAAAACATTGTTTTTATTGCTACCGGAACCGGATTAGCTCCTTATATGAGTATGATTCGTTCCGATTTGGAATGCAACACCGATAGAAATTTTGCAATACTGCACGGTGCCCGCCATTCGTGGGATTTAGGTTACCGAAGCGAATTAAACGGCTTTAGGAGATTATGCAAAAATTTCGAATACATTCCAATTATTAGCGAACCTGAAGAGGAGAACGGACGTTGGGCTGGTGATGTTGGTTTTATTAATAAACTTTGGGAAGAAAGACGTCTGAAAGAGAGTTGGGGATTTGAACCAACTCCGGAAAATACAAGAGTTTTCCTTTGTGGAAATCCCAATATGATAAAATCTATGCTTGAAATCTTAAAAAATGAAGGCTTCGAAGAATACGACCGGAGAGCAAAGACCGGAACAATTCACGTCGAAAAATATTGGTAAAAAAATAAAAGGCACCTCTTTGTGTGCCTTTTATTTTTGTTTTATTAAAATTATTAATCCAGTTCGTCTAATAAATCTTCAATTTCGTCTTTAGTCATTTCGTGTTTGGTCTTAAAAGTATGAAGCAAAATATCAACTTCTTGAATTAGTCTCTTTTTATAATATTTTGGTGCAAAAATTGAACCGTCAATCATATATAATCTTTTGGAAGGTTCATCGTAAAAAACGTAATTAATAAAAGGGCCACCCATACTTTTATCGTTCATTCTCCACAAACCTTGTGTCATAATTGCATATCTGCCATTAAAGTTAACTTCTTTTGTAACCCTGTAATCGTCTGCAATTTCAACGTAAGCTTTTCCACCAGTAACAAACGATGAATCGACTACGTAGTATTGCTTGGTAACGCTGTTACGCAATGTAGTAACCGAATCTCGTGTAAGATATTTTGGTGAGTAGTTATCCCACCATTTAACAAAAATCCATCTTTCCATATCGGTATTCGGAGCACGACGCAACCAAACAAAATTGTTAACAGAATCATCTTTAGCAAGCCAATAATCCGGCTGGATATACATTGTCCAACCGTGTTCTTTCAATAACTTTGCAGCAATTTTTTTCTTTTCGTATTCGGGTTTAAAGAGTTTTGCTTTTATTCTTTCGTCGGAAGCTTTTCTAAAATAATATAGAAGATTTTCGTTATCGGCTAAAATTTTCTTATTTAATTCCTCAATTGTAGGAGCCGTTAAAATTACCATTATTTGATGCCTTGCCCAAACGTCCTTTTTTACAAAGGCAAACTCTTTCCCTTCCTTAACTAACTTTGTTACATTCGAATCTAAAATGGATTTAATGTATTTTGTTGTTTCCGTTTTTGTATTTAATGGTGAAACAACAAGAATGTTTTTGAATGTTTTGTATTTATCAAAATCCTCATATCTAACTCTTTTTAATTTAAAAAGAATTTCATCTTGTGGAGTGTAAATAATTCGGCTAAAAACAGTAAGCAACGTTGGCTCAAGCGTAAGATAATTTGTAGAATCGGCTACTACAATAATTTCATCTTCTTTACCAATTGCTTCTCTTTTTGTTTGGCAACCCGTAAATAAAACGAAAGACGTTAAAACTACAAGTGGTAATATTTTTTTCATAGTTCAAATTCCTTAAAGTTTTGAGAATTAAACAGAACTAAACATTTTTAGTTTCATTAAAAAGCGAATATAAAATTTACTCTTTCCCCGTATGCCCAAAGCCTCCTTCGCCTCGTTCGGTTTTACTTAAGCTGGAACTTAAAACCGGTTTTGCTTGAATTACTTTTGCCAAAACAATTTGTGCAATTCTATCGCCACGTTTAATAATAAAAGGTTTATCGGAAAAATTAAATAAGATAATTTTCACTTCACCTCTATAATCTGAATCAATTGTTCCGGGCGAATTTAACACACCTATTCCATATTTTGCAGCAAGTCCGGAACGCGGGCGAACTTGAATTTCGTAACCGAACGGTATTTCGAACTTCAAATTTGTTGGGATTAGCGAAAATTTTCCCGGAAGTAATTCGAGCGTATCTTCTATTGCCGCCCGTATATCCATTCCAGAGCTTCCTTCGGTTTCATATTTTGGCAATGCTATATCGGCATATTTTTCGTCGATGCGAAAAATTTTGAGAATTGTTTTTTCCATAAGAATCCCTTTTAATTTTTATAAATTTAACGTTTAATTTAAGAAATACTTTAATTAAGGGATTTTACAAAAATGAAATCGAACGAAGAAACTAACAAATGGCTCGAATGGGCTCGTGAAATACAAGCTCTTGCACAAACCGGATTAACATTTGCTCCGAATCATTACGAAGTTGATCGCAATAAAAGATTGCTTGAAATTGCTGCTGAAATTATTGCCGAACATACACAACTCGAAAAAGAACAACTGACAAAAAATTTTATTGCTCAACCCGGTTATGCCACTCCAAAAGTTGATGTTAGAGCTGCTGTAATAAAGGAAAACAAAATTCTACTTGTAAAAGAAATTAGTGATGGACGTTGGGCTATGCCAGGAGGCTGGGCGGATGTTGGAGACTATCCGGCAAAAGCAGCGGAGCGTGAAGCACTTGAAGAAAGCGGTTTTGAGGTAATAGCACGGAAAGTCATTGGTGTTTTCGATGCTAATCGTTCGGGCAGACCTTTGGAATTTTTCCACGCTGTAAAAATTGTTTACTTATGTGATATTATTGGTGGTAAGGCACAAACAAGCAATGAAACAAGCGATGTTGCTTTTTTCGATTTTGATAAATTGCCTCCACTTTCGGAAAACAGAACTAATATGAAACACATTGAAGAAATTAAAGCTCATTTGAAAAATCCACAACGCCAAACTTTTTTTGAGTAATATAATTATAGGAAGAAATCAATATAATTCATTTGCGTATTTCAGTGAATTATTCTCTTTTGAATTGATTTATTTCAATACTTTTTTTAACTTCTTTTTCAAATGAAGCAGTTTTTTTTCACATATCATTTGATTCCTAATCTCACCCAAAATTCGAAACCACAACAAACAAATTTCCCAAATAAATTCAGAGGTGTTTATGGCAAGTGAACTTCAAAAATTTCTTGAAGCCCGTGATTTTCTATTAAATGTAGATAGTTACGAAGAAGCCTACGCCGGTTTCAAATGGCCGCGTCTTGTTAAATTCAATTGGGCTTTGGATTACTTCGATTCAATGGCGCGCGGAAACAACAAAAATGCGTTAATTTATTGCAGTGAAGACGGTGACGAAAAAATTTCGACATTCGACGAAATGAGCAAACGTTCTTCACAAGTTGCTAATTTTTTGCACGATTTAGGTTTGCAAAAAGGCGATCGTGTAATGATTATGATGGAAACATCGGTTGAGATTTTTGAGATTATTCTCGGAATAATGAAAGCGGGTGGCTCGATTATTCCTGCGGCAACTTTGCTTTCGAGCAGTGATATCAGCGATAGAATTGAAAGAGGAAAAGTTAAATTTATTTTTGCTCACAAACATTTTACCGATAGAATAGACCAAGCCGGCGAAAACTTAAAAATGCTCACCGCCAAAATTTGTGTACGTGATAATGAAGCCGATGAAAAATGCGATGCGACTGATGCAGTTGGTCCCGAATGGACAGATTACTCCGAAGTAAGTAAATATAAAGACGAATTTGTTTCACCGTTTCTTACTTTTTCAACGGATGATTTGTTTTTATTCTTTACTTCCGGTACAACTGCAAAACCAAAGCTCGTAATGCATCCGCATCATTATCCCGTAGGACATTTAACTACAATGTACTGGCTTGACGTTCAACCGGACGATATTCATTACAACATAAGTTCTCCGGGTTGGGCAAAATTTGCTTGGAGTAGTTTCTTTGCACCTTGGAATGCCGGAGCAACTGTTCTTACAATTCGTTACTCACAATTTAATCCGAAAATGGTTCTCGATAAAATTGCAAAATACAAAGTTACAAGTCTTTGCGGTCCTTTAAGCGTCTGGAAATTATTCTTGCTTGAAGATTTAAAGAGTTACAACTTATCGTTGAAAAAAATTGTAAGTGCCGGTGAACCTCTTAATCCCGAAATCGTTAATAAAGTAAAAGAATTTACCGGTTTGGATTTAAGAGAAGGTTACGGACAAACAGAAACAACAGGTTTAGTTGCAACATTCAAAGGAATGAAAATTAAAGACGGAGCAATGGGTAAACCGGCTCCTGGCTACGAAGTTAAAATTCTTACACCTGAACTTGACGAAGCCGAACCTAACACCGATGGACAAATTGCCGTTGGAACATTTCCGGTTCGTCCGCTCGGATTACTTTCGGGGTACGACGACGAAGAACGCAATCGTGAAATTTTCAAAGGCACATGGTACTTAACCGGCGATACTGCCTACGTGGACGAAGAAGGTTACATTCATTTTATCGGAAGAGTTGACGACGTATTTAAGAGCCTCGATTATCGTATTAGTCCTTTTGAAGTTGAAAGTGAGATTATGGAACATCCCGCCGTTCTTGAAGTTGGTGTAATTCCAACTATTGACGATAGAGATAGAATTGTTCCGAAAGCTTTCATAGTTCTAAAACCGGATTACAAACCGACAAAAGAAATGGCACTCGAAGTATTCCGTTTTATTCGCGATCATATGGCTCCGTACAAACGTCCGCGTTCAATTGAATTTATGGAAGCCTTCCCGAAAACAATAAGTGCAAAAGTTATGCGTAAAGATTTACGTGCTTATGATAAAAAACTTAAAGAGGAAGGAAAACGCGGCGAATACGAATTCTTTGAAAAGGATTTTGCCGACGAATTGAATTTAAGAAGAAAATAATTTTAATTACATCTTTAAAAATAAAAGCCCGGGTCGTTTTAAAACTTCCCGGGTTTTTTTATAAAAACTTGCCCAGATAACACCAGGCTAAATTATAATTAGTGTTTGGATGCTACTCGCAACATCTTTAAAGATAAAACAATAAAACGAACCAATTGATAAAGGACACACTTTCTTCTAAATCTTTCGCTAAAAAGAGGATACATACCGAAATTCCAATCGGTATAATTTCTTTCCTCCCAAGTTGTTTGTAATCTTCTTTTTTCGTTACTCATAATCTATCTCCTTTAAATTTTAGTCAGGAATTAAAAACCAACCCGGATTGGCTTTAGCTTTGTACATAAATGCATAGTGCATTACCCACTTGAACCAGTGACCGGCAATACCTGGTTCACCCATAGTGTATCTGATATCTCTTCCGAAATCAGGATATTTTTTGAAATCGGGAATAGTTGGGTAAACGCTCATTGTACCGGCAATTCCGCGAAAACCGTAACTCATAGAAACTACGCAAATTGAAGCAAATTTTGCCATTGAAGCAGTGTGAGTAAATTCGGCATCGAGAGAAAGATTTTTCTTTACAATATCGGCAATGTTAGAAGCAACGGCGTTACCCATAACAGCGCTTGGCATTCCGGTTCTTGGCGGTGCAGGCGTTAATGGTCGTCCACTCGCCGTTGTTCTCGGTCTCGAAATTGAGTGGGGTGGTGCAAAAGCTATTCCAACAGCAAAAATATTTTTCCAAGTCGGATTTTGTAATCTCTTCGGCCAATCGTCACCAGTCCATTCGTGATAAGGTTTTTTAGCACTTGAATAATCGGCATCAACAGTCATTAAGCCGTTCGGTTTGAATAAACTTCCATCTGTTATTTCGTTTCCTTGCTTGTCAATTCCTTTAATTCCAACACCGGCAAATGCAGGAATTAACATTGCAAAGTCGTAATCCATTGTTTTTTCTTCGCCATCGATATGTTCGTAATAAATTTTACCGGGTTCTACCTTGTAAACGGAATTACGCATATGCCATTTAATACCAAATTCCGTAAATAGCGATTCAATAATATTTTTAGAATGAGCCACGTAACCGTTATTACGAACATAAGCACCGCCCATTCCCAAATCGCCTGCGTAATATTCATTTGAGATATAATTAATATCGGCGTAATCTTCCAATCCTTTCGATTTGATAAGATTAGCAACATTAAGTGTATATTCAACAGCAGCACCTTGGCAAGTTGCACCGCCGTGTCCAAGTCCAATAACAATTTTTTGCCTTTGTCCTTTTTTCATTTTTTCGATTACTTTCTGCAATTCCGACCAAGCGTGTTCTGCGTGTTGATAAGTACAAATCGAAACTGTACCGGATTTTTCAGGACCTAATCCTTCGGTTGCATCAAAATTTAATTTTGGACCAGTTGCATTAATTAAAAAATCGTATTCAATATCTTCGATTTTACCGGAATCAACATACTCAATCCGAACAAATCCTTTGTCCCTTTTTTCGTCTCCATCAGGATGAATTGTTCGTGCCCATGCTTGACGAAAATCGATTTTTAGTTTGTTGTAAGGAATAGAGAGAGGAAATTTTACTTGTTTGGATTTCATATGTCCCGTACCAACCCAAATGTTAGAAGGGACCCATTGATACTCTGAATTAGGGGAAACTACAATAATATCAGCTTTTTTCCCTAATTTGTAACGTAAATTAAGTACGGCGGTATGCCCTCCAATACCGGCACCTAATACAACTATTTTTGGCATATTGCTCTCCTTTCAAATAAGATATAAAATCTTTTTTTATTTTATTATTTTCGCACAAAAATATAAAAAAACAATTTTATATTCGAAAAAAACAAAAAAATATTTAACAAGAGATTTTTAGTCTTTTTTATTATTTTAATAGGCTTAAATAATTTGGGAAAATGAGAAAACTTTTAATATTAGGTTCTACCGGCTCAATCGGAGTAAACACACTTGATGTTGTAAAAAAATTCCGCAATAAATTTCAAGTTTACGGATTAACTGCAAACAATAATGTGGATTTACTCTCCAAACAAGTAAAAGAATTTGAGCCCGCAGTAGTAGCAATTACAAACAAAATTGCAGCGGAAAAATTTAAGCAATTCACCGATTTCACAGGAGAAATTTTAATTGGGAAAGAAGGACTAAATGAAATAACAAGCACCGATGATTATGATGTGGTTGTTTCTTCTCTTGTCGGATTTGCCGGACTTTCCCCAACAATCGAAGCGGTTAAGCGTGGGAAAAGAATTGCTCTTGCTAACAAGGAAACCTTAGTTGTAGCCGGTGAAATTATCAGCGAATTAGCAAAACAACATAATGCAGAAATTTTGCCTGTCGATTCAGAACACAGTGCAATCTTTCAATCGCTTGTTGGTGAAGATAACGCACACGTACGCAAATTAATTTTAACTGCTTCCGGTGGCCCGTTTCTTCACAAATCGAAAGACGAATTAAAAAACGTTACAGTAAAAGAAGCATTGAATCATCCCAATTGGAAGATGGGAAATAAAATTACGATTGATTCGGCAACGATGATGAACAAAGGTTTGGAAGTAATTGAAGCACATTGGCTTTTCGATATGCCGTACGAAAAAATTGATGTACTTGTTCATCCGCAATCAATTATTCATTCGATGGTTGAATATATTGACGGCTCGATAAAAGCACAATTAAGTTTGCCCGATATGCGAATTCCGATTCAGTACGCTCTTACTTTCCCGGAACGCTTTGAAAGTAATTTTGTAAAAACAGAGTTCCCCGAATTAAGCGAACTTACTTTTTTTAAGCCCGATTTCGATAAATTCGAAAATCTTGCTTTGGCTTACGATGCAATTCGTGCCGGCGGAACTGCTCCTTGTATTTTGAACGCCGCAAACGAAATTGCCGTGGATGCTTTTTTGAAAGAGAAAATTTCTTTCACTGAAATTTCAAAACTTATTAAACAAGCACTTAACACAATTGAAATAAAAAACGCAGATTCACTTGAAACTCTTTTTGAATGCGATAATCTAACACGAAGTTTAGTTGAAAATTTAATTAAAGGAAAATAATGGATTACATTTTATATTTTGCTCTAACAATCGGCATCTTGGTTTTTATTCACGAATTCGGACATTTTGCCGCGGCAAAGCTTAGCGGTATGCGTGTTGATGTTTTTGCAATTGGCTTTGGTAAACGTCTTTTCGGGTGGAATAAATTAAACGGATTTTCGTTTGGCGATTTACCTAAAGACCTTGATTTACAAGGACATACCGATTACCGTGTTTCGCTTTTACCACTTGGCGGTTACGTAAAAATTGCCGGAATTATCGATGAAAATTACGATAAAAGTTATGCGGAAACAGAGCCGCAACCTTGGGAATTCCGTTCGAAATCGACACCGAAAAAAATATTTGTGCTTATTGCCGGTGTTTTGATGAACTTGTTTTTAACAATTGCAATTTTTTGGGGAATTAATTTTTTCCAAGGAAAGCAAGTAATCGAAACAACGAAAATAGGAACAGTTGCCGATACTTCAGCAGTTTACTCACTTGGTTTCCGTAGTGGCGATAAAATTCTTGCAATAAACAATCACGAAGTTCACGATTGGGAAAATGTAATTAGCGGTTTATTGCAAAGCGAAACTGATGTTACAAAAATTAAAATCCAACGCGGAACAAACGATACTTTGCTTGCTATACCTACTTCGAAGATAAAAGCAATTGCAAGCAACGGTTACTTTTTACCAATCGGAGATACTCGTCCGATAATCAATATGGTAATGGATAATTCACCAGCAGAAGATGCCGGTATTAAAGATGGCGATATTATTCTTGCAATTAATAACGAGCCGGTAAAACAAGTGCAAGATGTAATTCGAATTGTTTCTTCGCACAAGGAAAAAACAATTCCCATTGTTGTTGCTCGCGATAAGGACACATTAACATTAAGCGTAACTCCAAGCATGGAAGGTTTGATTGGTGTTAGCCTAACCGAAACTTACACGGGGAAAATATCGTACCGTCGTTACGGATTTTTCGAAGCACTTACGCAAAGCATTGTAAATATTAAGGATTACACGGTTCTTACTTACACAATGCTGAAAAAAGTAATCAAAGGCGATATTGCATTCGGCTCTGCTTTTGGTGGGCCGGTTAAGATTGCTAAATTCGCTGCAAAATCCGCTGAAAACGGAATAATGTCGTTCCTTTATTTTCTTGCGGCACTGAGTTTAAGTCTTGCAATAATTAATATAATTCCGTTCCCCGGACTCGATGGCGGACATCTTGTAATTGTTTTGGTTGAAGCCGTTTTACGTCGTGAGCTTTCGATAAAAGTAAAAATGCTAATACAAAACGTTGGTTTTGCACTTTTGCTCTTGCTTACTTTAATAATTATTTACAACGATATTATCAGTTTGTAAGAATGGGTGTAAAATCGAATAACGAAGTTTTTACAACTTTACCGTTGCGTCTCTACTGGTTTACGGTTAAGTTGTTGGCTTACCCGTTTATGATTTTAATTCGCGGTTACCAGATGTTTGTTTCGCCAATGCTTCCTTCTACGTGTAGATTTATTCCAACTTGTTCCGAATATTCGTTGCAAGCTTTGCGTAAATACGGCATTTTGAAAGGTGGTTGGCTAAGCATCAAACGTGTTGCCCGTTGTCATCCTTGGGGTGGGCACGGACACGACCCTGTTCCTTAATTTTTTGCCCCCGTAGCTCAGTGGATAGAGCAAAGGTCTCCGGAACCTTGTGCGCAGGTTCGATTCCTGCCGGGGGTACAAAGTCCTTAATTTTCTAATAAATTTTTCAAGTAAATGAACGTTATTCTAATAATTTACATCTTACTTCTATCTTTAATTTTCCTTTATGCTCTGAATAGTTTTTATCTTCTTTTGGAGTACCGACGAAAACGAAATACGCAATTAAAATACAATCCCAATTTTGAACCTTTGCCGGTTACAATTCAGCTTCCTATTTACAATGAATTTTACGTCGTAGAAAGGCTAATAAATTCGGTATGTTCAATCGATTATCCTCGTGAACTCCTTGAAATTCAAGTACTTGACGATTCGGACGACGAAACCCGCAATATTATTGACGAAATTGTAGCAAAGAAAAAATCGGAAGGAATAGATATTAAAATTATTAGAA
>CAYZGB010000040.1:0-9035 GCA_964477915.1 uncultured Melioribacter sp.
CGGAAATAAAAATTCGTTTTTCATTCGCGTATTCGTGGCAATTTTTTATTTGCACAGATTACAAATCTGTGCTACGTTTCAGAAATACAATTCCCACGGAGAAGAAGAAAGCAAACAAAATCCCCACATCCTCTGTGTAAGTCTCTGCGAGCAAACGCAAAGACCGCAGAGAAGAAGGCAAGAGAACGCAAAGGTTTAAAACTCTGCGTCCTCGGCGTTAGCCTTTGCGAACTCTGCGTGAGGGTTATGAATTTTATTAAAAATATTGTAATTTTACTTTCAACTTTAAAGAAATTTTTAAAATCTTTAAATCATACTTTCAAAAATGAATTTTGAATTACCCGAAAATATTATTACAAGAGAAAAGTATTTGTCGAAGGTAATCCCTTTTATTAACAAATCTTTAATCAAGGTTTTCGTTGGGCAAAGACGTGTCGGCAAAAGTTACATTCTTTTCCAAATAATGCAACATATCTCTCGGCAGTTTCCGTATGCCAATATTATTTATATTAACAAAGAAGACGTTTCTTTTGATTTCATAACGAATTACAAAGATTTGGAAAAATACGTTTCCGAAAAATTGTTGCCTCGTAAAAAGAACTTCCTTTTTATCGATGAAATTCAGGAAATAGAAAATTTCGAAAAAGCAATTCGTTCCCTATCGCTAAAAAAGAATTTGGATATTTATTTAACCGGAAGCAACGCAAAAATTTTCTCTTCTGAAGTTTCCACTTTGCTTGCGGGACGTTCCATCGAAATTCCCGTCTATTCGCTTTCTTATTCCGAGTTCTTGTCATTCCATAAGTTAAAAGATACGGACGAAAACCTACGGAAATACTTACAATTCGGTGGTTTGCCGTATTTGGTAAACCTTGAACTAAAAAGCGATATTGTTTTTGAATATTTGAAAAACATTTACTCAACTATTGTTTTTCGGGACGTAGTAATAAGAAACAATTTACGAAGCACTTTTTTCCTCGAACGTTTAATTAAGTTTTTGGCAGATAATATCGGAAATATTTTTTCATCAAAAAAAATCAGTGATTATTTGAAATCGCAAAAAATAAAGATTTCGCACGTACAAGTTCAAAATTTTATTGATTTTCTTACGGAGGCTTTTATTATCGCACGAGCATCTCGTTACGATATTAAAGGAAAGAAAATTTTTGAAATAGGTGAAAAATATTATTTTGAAGATTTGGGAATAAGAAATGTAATTGTTGGTTTCAAACCTGGCGATTTATCGAAGCTTATTGAAAATGTTGTTTTTAATCATTTGTTGATTTCGGGATACAAAGTTAAAATCGGAAAATTGAACAACGAAGAGATTGATTTTATTGCAGAAAAAAATAATGAGCTTGTTTACATTCAAGTTACACAGCAATTGACTTCGAGCGAAATTATTGAACGTGAATTTGGAAACTTGTTAAAAATCAAGGACAGTTATCCAAAGCTTGTAATTTCATTAGATAAAACTTTCCGTAATACGTTTGAAGGTGTTCGGCATTTGTCTTTGAATGAGTTTTTACTGAACTTCCAATAGCACGCAGAGGACGCAAAGATGAACGCATAAGGACGCAAAGTAAAATATCCGCGAACTCTTTATGTATTGTCATTCCGAGGTTACATATTGTCATTTCGAACCCCGATTCCGACACGTCGGAAGAGGAGTGAGAAATCTTTTTAGCAGACAATTTTCAGCGGTCAGCCCCGATACTCGGGGTAAACCGTCCAGTTTCTCCGTCCGAAACTGGTTCTCTGTCGGAAATAAAAATTCGTATTTTGAGAAACTAATTTCTATTTCAATCGTCAAAAGAAGAAATTTTATTTCAATTAATTATAAAAGGTGAGATATGAAAAAAGCACTTTTTTCAATTCTAATTGCAACCTCCGTAATTTTGGCACAAATGCCCAAAATAGAATTTACGGAATTTGACCTGCCTAACGGCTTACACGTAATTTTACACGAAGATCACTCTACACCAATTGTTGCCATTTCAGTTCTTTATCACGTCGGCTCGAAAAACGAGGATCCGCAAAGAACGGGATTTGCGCATTTCTTTGAACATTTGATGTTCGAAGGCTCGCCGAATATCAAACGCGGCGAGTATTTCAAACTTGTTCAAAGCAACGGCGGAACGCTAAATGCAAACACAACTTTCGATAGAACATTCTATTACGAAGTTCTTCCTTCCAATCAACTTGAACTGGGACTTTGGCTCGAATCCGAACGAATGCTTCATCTTAAAATCGATTCGGTTGGTGTTGAAACACAACGCAAAGTTATTAAAGAAGAAAAGAAACAACGCTTCGATAATCAACCTTATGGAAAATTGCTTGAAGAAGTCTTTAAGCACGCTTATAAAGTTCATCCTTATCGTTGGACGCCAATTGGTTCCGACCAATATATTGATAAAGCAAAATTGAGCGAGTTTATCGATTTCTACAAAACTTACTACGTACCCAATAATGCAGTGCTTTCGATTTCCGGCGATATTGATATTGCAAAAACAAAAGAATTGGTAAAAAAATATTTTGGAGATATTCCACGCGGAACACGTAAAATGAATCGTCCAAACGTTGTTGAACCACCTATTGAAAAAGAAATTGTCGATACCGTTTACGGAAATGTTCAACTACCTGCCGTAATTCAAGTTTACCGAATCCCAGCAGAAGGCACAAAAGATTTTTACGCAATGGAAATGCTTTCCAATCTTTTTTCCGACGGAGAAAGTTCGTGGCTTAACAAAGAAATAAAAGACAAGAAACAAGAAGCCTTATACATTGGCTCATATAATTTTCCGCTTGAAGATCCGGGTATTTTCTTTGTCTTCGCTATTGCAAATATCGGGGTTGCTCCGGCAAAATTAAATGTGGATATGGATAGCGTAATTGCAAAAGCACGTAACGAATTAATTAGTGAAAAAGAATTTGAAAAACTTCGAAACAAAATAGAATCACAATTTGCCGAGACCGCTTCTTCGCAAAGAGCAATTGCCGAAGCACTTGCAAATTACTATGTTTATTACGGCGATGCGAACTTAATTAACACCGAAATTAATCGTTACTTAAATGTTACTCGCGAAGAAATTCAAAAAGCCGCACAAAAATATCTTTCGCCCGAACACCGTGTTGTGCTTTATTATTTGCCGAAGAAAAAAGAAGGAGATAAATAAATGAAACTTCTAAATATTTTTCTTACCGCTACCTTGTTTATTTTCGGTTCGCAAAATCTTTTTGCTCAACTAGATAGAAGTAAAATTCCCGAACCTGCACCTGCGCCGGAAATCCAAATTCCCGAAGCCCAAACTTTTACGCTCGAAAACGGACTTAAAGTTTTCGTTGTAGAAAATCATAAAGTACCGAAAGTAACATTCAATTTTATTTTCGATTATCCGCCGGTTTACGAAGGCGAACTGGCAGGACTTTCGGAAGCAACAGGTTCTTTAATTGGAACGGCTACAACAGATAAAACAAAAGATCAAATTGATGAAGAAGTTGATTTTATTGGAGCAGATCTTTACACCTCGTCTTCAAGTATTTATGGTTCGGTACTTTCCAAATACAAAAGTAAATTTGCAAAAATTCTTTCCGATATAATCATCAATGCAAAATTTACCGACGAAGAACTTGCTAAAATTAAAAAAAGAATGATTTCCGGAATTAAGAGTAATGAAAAAGACCCGAATGCAATTGCAAATAACGTTTTGAACGCTGTTCTTTACGGGAAAGATAGTCCTTACGGCGAAATTGCAACGGAAGAAAGCGTAAATAAAATTAATCTTTCCGATTGTGAAAACTTTTACCATACTAATATTTTACCGAATGTTTCCTACTTGGCAATTGTTGGTGATATTACTTTCGATGAAGCGAAAAAACTCATTGAAGAAAATTTCAGTAATTGGCAGAAAGGTAAATCACCGGAAAGAAAATTTAAATCGAAACGCCCGCCGCTTATTCGCAAGGTTGCTCTTGTAGATAGACCGGAAGCGGTTCAATCGGTTATCCATATTGCTTATCCTGTAAAATTTAAACCGAACAGCAAAGATAGAATTGCCGCAAGCATTATGAACCAAATTTTCGGCGGTAATTTTATGTCGCACCTAAATATGAATTTACGCGAAAAACACGGATTTACCTACGGAGCTCGTTCTTCGTTAAATCCCGATAAATACATCGGTGAATTTGATGCAAATTGCGAAGCTCGTACAATTGTTACCGATAGTGCAATTACCGAATTTCTTTACGAAATGAAAAGAATGCGAAACGGTGAGGTTACCGACGAAGAAATCAATGCAATAAAAAAATACACAATCGGCTCTTTTGCTCGCTCGCTCGAAAATCCGCTTACTGTTGCACGCTTTGCAATCAATATCGAACGATACGATTTACCGAAAGATTACTACAAAAATTATCTTAAAAATATTGAAGCCGTAACCAAAGACGATATTCTAAAAGCTGCAAGGAAATATATTAATCCCGATAAAGCTTATGTAATTGTTGTTGGAAACGGTGATGAAATAAAAGATAAAATCAAACGCTTTTCGATGAACGGAAAGTTGATGTTCCTTGATGTTTACGGAAACGAAATTAATCCTAACGAGAAAAAAATTAGCGAAAACATTACGGCAAAAGATGTAATTGAAAAATTCCTTGAAGCAACCGGCGGTAAAGAAAAACTTCGTAATGTAAAAGATCTTTACCTCGAAATGAAAGGGAAGGTAATGAATTTCGATATTTCGATGACAATTGCACAGAAGGCACCGGACAAATTTTATTCGAATATGGACGCCGGCGTAATGAAACAAATAACCAAGTTCGATGGCGAAAAAGGAATTACATCAGCAATGGGACAAACTAAAGAAATGTCCGAAGAACAAATTAAACAAATGAAAGCCCGTGCTAAAATCTTTCCACTTGCTTACTACGATACAGATTCCACAAAATACGAACTTATCGGTTTGGAAAACATTGACGGGAAAGATGCGTATAAAATTAAAGCTACCGATAAAGATGGAAACAAGGTAATTTACTATTTTGATAAGGGAACCGGGTTTAAGATTCGCGAATCTCAAACGGTAAATTCACCGCAAGGACAAGTTATAATTACAAAAGATTTCGCAAATTACAAAGATTTCGACGGAATTAAATACCCTACGAAAATGACACAAAGCGTTGGTGGACAAAACATCGAACTAAATGTTACAACTGTGAAAATAAACTCGGGTTTATCAGACGATTTGTTTAAGATAAAATAGATTTTTAACAGCATATTTTATTAAAAGCCGCTTTTAATAGCGGCTTTTTTTATTCTCAAATCTATGAAAATAGTAGTTCTAAAAAGAATTGATAAATCAATAGCCTATTCGGATATTTACTTTTGTAAATAAGCGAAATAAGGAAAAACATGCGAGTTAAGAAGAATAATCTATTTGAAAACGTTCCGAAAAAATCAGCAGATGAAATTTTTGAAACGCTAATTAAAAATAACAATGTCCGAATCGAAAGAATTATTTCCACAGGACAAAATTCACCGGAAGGATTTTGGTATGATCAAGACGAAGATGAGTTTGTTCTTATTTTACAAGGCTCTGCTGAACTTGAATTTGTAGAAGGCAATAAAATCAGCAGTTTACGAATGCAGAAAGGTGATTGGATTTTAATTCCCGCACACGTTAAGCACCGAGTAGTTTCGACAGATAAAAATATTCCCACAATTTGGCTTGCCGTATTTATTAAGGACGCAAAGTGAATAAAGAAAAAATTCAACATTACAAAAGCGAACTGATTTTAATTTTTGCAACAATGCTCTGGGGCGGAACGTTTGCGGTTGTCAAAAGTTCGCTGAAAGATTCTTCCCCAATGATTTTCATAGGTTGGCGATTTTTAATTGCTTCAATCGTGCTTGTGCCGTTTGTTTTTAAATTCAAAAATGAATTTAATAAAAGAAGTTTGTTTGCCGGCGGTTTACTCGGATTGTTTTACTTTCTTGGGTTTGCCACACAAACTATCGGATTAAAATATACGCTTGCTACAAAATCCGCTTTTATTACTGCGGTTTCCGTTGTTCTTGTTCCGCTTATGCAAACAACAATTGAAAAACGTCCGCCGAAAAAAGGTGCGGTTATCGGAACAATACTTGTTTTTATTGGCGTGTTATTTCTTTCGAGCGGGGGAAATAATATTATTGCCTTTCTTTCGGATTTGGGAAGCAATTTCAATATCGGCGATTTCCTTACTTTGCTTTGTGCATTCTTTTTTGCTCTTTATATTGTTTATCTCGATAGAGCATCTTCCTCACACGGATTTTGGGTAATATTATTTATGCAAATTGCCGTAACGTCAATTTTCTCCTTTATTTTCGCATACTTGCTCGATGCCGCTTCGCTTGAAACAATAAAATTCAACTTAACAGCAAATCTTATTTACGGATTAATTTACACCGCATTTTTTACTACGCTTCTTACAACAATAATTTTAACGAAATATCAAAAGAATATATCTCCAACAAAAGCCGCTCTTATTTATTCGCTCGAACCGCTTTTTGCGAGTCTTTTTGCGTATTTTCTTTTGGGCGAAACACTCGGATTTTTTGCTCTTATAGGTGCAACCTTTATTTTAATAGGATTAATAATTTCAGAAACAATTAATTAAAAATTATGAAACGAATTATTCTTACTCTTGCACTAATTTTAACAATAAAATCTTTCCCGCAAATTACGAACGATATTATTCAACCGATAAGAATTTCCACAGGCGAAACAAAATCGTTCCCAATATCCGATTTATTTTACTCAAAGAATTACTATTTAAGTTTACTACCAAATAAGGATTTAATTACGAAATACGACAGCACTACTAAAACACTGAAAATAAAGGTCTCCAGAAATTCAAGTTCCTTTACAGTATTGAAAATAAAGGGAAATAACGACACGCTATCTGTTCCGGTAAAAGTCACAAGGAAATATCCTGTTACATTTAAATTCCCTGCAAGAAAAAATTATAAGTGGATTTCTGTTTTCGGTAGCTTTAACGATTGGAATCGCAAACAATTTCCGCTTAAACGATATGACAATTACTACAAAACAACCGTTTATTTGCGTCCCGGTAATTATCAATACAAATTTTTTGCCGATAGCATTGAATATTGCGACCCGAATAATCCGGATTCGGTTTCGAACGGAATGGGCGGATTTAATTCCGTTTTAACAATTAACGAAAAACAGAAAGATAAACTCTTTTTACACAAGTTAAAATTTTATCGATCTAAAAAATATTCCGTGTTCTCTTTTTATCTTGAAGCACAAAATCCAGAAACAATTTCTCAAAACAATATTTTCGCATTTCTTGATAATCATTTAATAAACAAACAAAAAATTGAAATTAACGGTAATGTAATTAAGCTTAATATTCCGAATAAAAAATTAAACACTGCACGCATTTTACGAATTGTTGCATCGCTTGGGAATACGACAAGTAATATTCAAAACGTTTTTCTTGAAAACGGAAAGCCAGTTGGGAAAAGCAATTTGTTTAACTGGCATCGTGCAATAATTTACTCGTTAATAATAGATAGATTTTACGACGGTGACAAAAGCAATTCCATTCCGCTTGTCCACGATTCGCTTTTTGCAAAGGCGAATTACAATGGCGGGGATTTTCAAGGAATAATCGATAAGTTGCAAGAAGGATATTTCGATTCGCTTGGAATAAATGTGCTTTGGATTTCGCCGGTTTACGATAATCCTTCAAAACCTTATCGCGAATATCCGCCGCCGCATAGGTGGTTTGCGGGCTATCACGGATATTGGCCGGTTAACTCATTTAACACCGATGAACATTTCGGTTCGCTCCAACTATTGAAAACATTGGTTGAAATCGCACACAAACACAAAATAAATGTTTTGCTCGATTTTGTTTCGAACCACGTTCATATCGAAAATCCGCTTTACAAAAAACATCGCGATTGGTTCGGTTCACTTTATTTGCCGGACGGAAGAAAAAACATTCGCTTTTGGGACGAATACCGTTTAACTACTTGGTTTGAGCCTTACTTGCCGTCGTTCGATTATATTAATTCGGACGAAGCGGTTGAATTTATGACCGATAATGCAATTTGGTGGCTCGAAAAAACCGGCGCCGACGGTTTCCGCCACGATGCCGTAAAGCACGTTCCAAATAGATTTTGGCGAAGGCTTACCGAAAAATTAAAAGAACGAGGTTTCGGCAACAAATTTCAAATCGGTGAAACTTTCGGTAGCGATGTGTTGATTTCTTCCTATGTAAATAAAGGACAATTAAATTCGCAATTTAATTTTAATCTTTACGATGCTTCGATAAAAACAATTCTCGATACAAATAAAAGCTTCGAAAATATTGTTCGCGAACTTCACACAACTTTTGATTTTTACGGCGAGAATAATTTAATGGGCAACATAATGGATAGCCACGACAAAATTCGCTTTATGGCGTATGCCGATAGCGATTTAACTTTTGACCAATCAAATGCATCTGAAATCGGTTGGGAAAATCCGCCGAAAGTTGATAAAGTTTCGAGTTACAAAAAAGCCGAACTTTATTATGCCTATATGTTCGCAATTCCCGGAATACCCGTAATTTATTACGGAAGCGAGTTTGGTATGACAGGCGCCGCAGATCCCGATAACAGAAGAATGATGAGATTTGGTAAAGATTTATCAAAAGCCGAAAAATCAATGCTTTCGGTAACTTCACGGATTGTGAAATTAAGAAAAGAACATTCCGCATTGAGCTTTGGCGATTTCTACATTTTGCATTCGGATAAAAATACATTTGCGTTCCTTCGCTCCGATTTTAACGAACGCATTTTAGTTGTGCTTAATAAAAATTTTACGAACCCCAAAACTATTACGTTAGAATTCCCGAAATTTATCAGAGCCAATAGAATCAATGGTTTGACGAACAATTCTAAAATCGAAGTAAAAAATAATTCCGTAAAGATTACATTACCGGCATTAGGTTGGGAATATTTTATCCTCTCGGAATGAAAAAATTTT
>CAYZGB010000040.1:9135-14144 GCA_964477915.1 uncultured Melioribacter sp.
TACATTACCGGCATTAGGTTGGGAATATTTTATCCTCTCGGAATGAAAAAATTTTTTAATTCCTAAATAGAATAGCTAAAATATGAAATAATAATACATATTCAGCGTTGGGTGATTTTATTACTCAACGCTGAATTTTTCAAAATGAACTTATAACGCGTAATCAATTCCGATAAAAAAGTCTATCCAACCATAATCAGAAGCATGGTTATATTTTGCGTTACCATCCAGAGTAATTTTTTGATTTAATGGATATTTAAAACCACCGCCAATACTAAAACCAAAATCCGTGCTTGTAACAGAATCACCAAAATTGTCACTAACTGAAGTAACGTAGGTTCCTATATTTAATAATCCATAAAATCTTGTTGGTTGATTAGTAAAGTAATATCGACCACCGGCAATGAAAGGAAAAGTGTGTCCAGATACTCCATCTGCTTTCATTGAGAAGCTAATAAATCCAATGCTGGCAACAAGGTCAAAATTTTGATTTAGTCCGTAAATATACGAACCTAAAATTCCAAAACCCATATTCGCATAATCTGATAAATCTCCTACAGGAACAGCCAATCCTACTTGTGCACCAAATGCCATATTTGGGGAAGTAGATTTTTGAGCAAAAGATGTAAAAGAAAACAGTACAACTATGAAAAAAATAAGCTTTTTCATCACTCCTCCTTTGGTTTTTAAAATTTGAGTATATGAAATTTACAGAAAAAAGAGACAAATATCATCAATCATCTTTTGCATTTTGTAAATTACAAAAATCCTCATTAGCCCAAGAGTTGGTCCCTATATTTATGTTGAATAACATTATCCTAATATTATGGAAATGTTGAATGCAACGTCTTACTAGCATTTTGGAGATTGCAAATAAGTTTAAGTTTATGTTAAAACGTAGAGATTGGCAGAACAAAATTAAGGACAAAAATGGTGGAAAGTTTAATCAGACAAAAACATAGGAGACGCCATGGAGGCATCTCCTATGTATTAATGTATCTGTTTATTGTTGCAATTTTTCTTCTTCGAGAATTGGTGCAGGTTGAAAATCGAGTTCCGGTTTTGTAATTCTACCGAGCAAATTTGTAAACGTCTTTTCCGTAATAATTCCAATAACTTCAATTAGTTCCTTATTTCCATATCCAACACTATAGAATTTATCTAAAGTGCTTTCGGAAACACCATATTTATTTTCAACAGCTTCGGCAGTTAATTTAAGCAATGCATCCAACTTTTCATTTGAATGCTTTCCCTTGCGAATTTCAAGCATCTCTTCATCAGTAAAACCGGCTGCCTTTCCAATCATTGTGTGTGCCGATAAGCAATAATAACAATTGTTAATCTCCGAAACCAACAATGAAACCGCTTCGTGTTCCAATGGTGTTAGGGAGCCACCTTTCATTACCGAAGCCCAACGCAAAAATTCTTCAAGCACCGAAGGATCTTGTGCAGCTATTTTAAACATATTTGGAATCATTCCAAAACCTTTTTCTATTTGCTGCAGCACTTTATTTGTTTTTTCATCGGCTTCTAAATTTTTCGGCATAAATCTATTGTTTAACATTTTAAATCCTTTCTTTTAATTTGAGAAATCACGAATAAAAGATAATAGGTCTTATTAAGATATGCAAACCTTATTTGATTAATTAAATCAGGTATATAAAAAGTAACGGTAAAATTTAAAAAGCAGAACGGTTATTAAGAAAATTTATAGAACAAGTTTTGGATTGTAGTCAAAAACAAACTATGTTAATTTTATCAATCGATAATTAGTTCTGAACTATCATTAAAATTCTTGTCGAATTTTTCCGATTTACCAATAGTATTTTCTTTCTTGGTTTCTAATTTCTTTTCGTTGTTTTTCGATTTATGCGAAGGTCTTTTCTTTTCTGCCCACTGTAAATAATAATATAGTCCCACACCAATAACCATAGCACCCAAAACAACATATACTATATAATTATCTCCTCCATTATCACCTTCGGCAACTTCGCTATTTCCTCCTCCAATTCCTTCCTGAATATTTTGTAAATCCTCAATAGATTGAGCGTGTACTAATAAAGGTTGATAAGTAAAAAGAAAAGAAAAAATTAATACCGAAAGAATAAATGATACTTTTTTTATGAAATTCATAAAGTCCTCCTACTTAAAAAAGAAAATTAGAAACAAGTAAAGAAACGGTGCAGAATAGAGCAAAGAATCGAAGCGATCAAAAATACCTCCATGTCCGGGAATTAACGAAGAGGAGTCTTTAACACCGGCATCGCGTTTAATCATACTTTCAATAAAATCCCCGGTTTGTCCAACAATTCCGAAAATTCCCCCTAAAATTAAAGCTTGCGTAAGTGAAAGAAAATCAATAAAAAGCTCACGCATTACAATCATTCCTAAAACCGAAAACACAAAACCGGAAATTGCTCCTTCCCAACTTTTTTTAGGGCTAACACGAGGATAAATTTTATGTTTTCCGAAAGCGGTTCCTAAAAAGTAAGCAGCCGAATCACATAACCATAAAGAAACAAAAAGAGATATAATTAACAATCCGCCTCTATTGTAAATAATTTCCTCATTAAAAAATTCTCGAATATTAACAAGTGCTGAGGCAAAAAGTCCAATGTAGAATACACCAAATAATCCCGCTCCAATGTTATTTACGGGCGATTTTTCATGTTTAACGAGTTCGTAAAAAGTTAAAAAAAGCGGAATAAGGATTACCGATATTTCAAAATTCAATATTTTGTAATAAGCATTTAAAACAAAAAACAATACAAAAAACTCACCGAGTAAAAGAGGGATTTCAATCTCACGGTTTTTAAGCATTACAACAAATTCATAAAAAGAAAGTCCGGCAACAAGTAAAACAAAAGAGAGAAAATATGCTTTACCAAAGTAAGCTGCCAAAAGCAAAACGGGAATTGCAACAACCGCAACCATAATACGCAGAGCACGATTAGAAAACGTCATTAATCTTTCCCTTTATTGTCGAGAATATCATTAATTATTTCGATAGCATCGTCAACGTCATTTTTTTTAACATCAACTTTTATTACCGAAAGATCTCCCATTGCTGGAAAATTAGAATCACGTTTATCAATAACTACTGTTTCTATTCCGGCACTTTCAAGATTATCTTTTAGCATTTTCGCTTCAATAAAATCGGAGGTCGTATAAACAGTAATCCAATCTGAAACGTCCGTAAGATTTTTACGAAATTCATCAATTGGAACTAATTCAATATTACAAATAGGACAAACCGTAATCCCTTCTATATATTCGCTTTCACATTTAGGACAAATCATATTCTGCCTTTAATTTTTTGTAGTAGTTACTAACATAAACAATAATAATTACAAAAAGTACAAAAAGAAAAGTAAACTCAGCAATCGATGTTGTAATATTAATTTTTGAAATATCGGGGGCGGAAATTAATTCTTCTTCTCCATAAATTAAGTACATCAAAACTGCAAAAAAGTTATTGAAAAAATGTATTGTCATTGGAATAAAAATAGATTGGCTTTTATAAGCCCAATAACCGAGATATGCTGATAGGAAAAATAAAGGTAAAGTTCCGTACGGATTAAAGTGGTAAAATGCAAAAAAAACAGATGTAATTGAGATAGCCCAAACAGGCTTTAAGCGTAATTCCAAGCTCTTTTGTACGAAACCGCGGAAAAATGTTTCTTCGCACAAAGCTGGAACAACCGTAACAACAATAACAACAAGAATGGTTTCTATCGGGGTTTTTGAAACTAAAATATCGAGATATGAATTTTCAACAAGTTTATCAAGATTATCTAAAAATCCTTTTATCGATTGGAAGAGTGAAAAATTCTCGGCAAGTTTTGTAATTATGTAATTTTGTATTTCAATATAAACCTGAAATAAAGGGGACAAAATCACAAGTCCGGCAATTGCCAAAAGAAATTCTTTTGCATTCGGTAGCCTACGAGTTCTTACTATTGTCGATACATCACCGAAAACAGAACGAGATAAAATTAATGCAGGTAAAAGAATAAACAATAATTGTCCGGCAATTGTCATTAATCGAAGTGAGTTTTTATCAACATTTTTTAAATCGAAGCCAAACACTGCCATTGTAAGAAGGCTACCGATTATTTGATATAAAATAAAAACACTAAATAAACCGAAAAATGCGGCCCAAATCGGATTAACTGTTGGAATTAATGAATCGTCGTAAGATTTTAACAAGTTAAAATCATCAATAAATTTACTATTTAAATTTTTACCTTCCATTATAGATTAAATTAAAATAAAAAATAAACATAGAAAATTTTTTAATTTCTACCATACATATTTCTTACATATTTTTTCATTACTAAAATTCCAAAAGTAAACTTTCGTTTAAAAATTTTAAAATAAAAAACTCCGCCAAGTTAAACCTGACGGAGTTTCGGATTTTCGTATTAACACAAATTTTTAGCCAAAGAGTTGTAATACTTGTTGCGGAGCAATATTAAGCTGTGCCAACATCGCTGTTGCTGCTTGTCCGATTATTTGTCCGCGGGTGGCTTTCAATTGTTCCATTGCCATATCCGCATCGAACAATCTGCTTATGCTCGATTGGGCGTTTGTTATTGCTACGTCAATTGTATCGGCTTTAATGTCTAATCTTTGTGTGAAGTTACCGATATCTCCCAATGCATTAATCACTGCCGATTTAAGAGATGTAAGATTTGTTTGTAAAGTTGAAATTACAGAAGTACTTTCCAAATTAGCACCTGTAACATTTACAAAACTTGCTAACGATGCTGAAATGTTAGTAGCATAACCACCGCCACCGGTACTTGCCAACGATGATGCAAAATCAATTTTTAACGTATCTCCTGCTTCTCCTACTTGGAATACAAAACCTTTGCCCGCAGCAGAGAAAAGTAATTCCGTATTGTTAAATTTCGTATTCTTTAACGTTGCTTGAATTTCTTTTGCAAGTGCTTTAATATCGCTCGCAAGTGCGGTACGGTCGTTAGTTGGGTTTGTTGCGTCGGAAA
>CAYZGB010000041.1:0-13912 GCA_964477915.1 uncultured Melioribacter sp.
AGTATTAATGAAAGCGATATGTTGATTATTCCGGATCCCGATACTATGTTTGTCGATCAATTTATTAAAGCCCCTACCATTAGTCTTATTTGTGATGTTTATGAACCGGCAACAAAAGAAAAATATACACGCTGTCCGCGTAGCATTGCACAAAAGGCGGAAGCGTACTTAAAATCAACCGGAATAGCGGATACTGCTTATTTCGGTCCTGAAGCGGAATTTTTTGTTTTTGACGATGTTAGATTTGATAGCAAACCGAACGGAACATTCTATTTTGTTGATTCGGTTGAAGGCAATTGGAATACCGGACGCGATGAAGCTCCGAATCTTGGACACAAACCGAGATATAAGGAAGGTTACTTCCCCGTTCCTCCCGTTGATTCACTAAACGATTTACGCAACGAAATGGTAATTAATCTTTTAAATGTTGGTATTCCTGTTGAAGCGCAACACCACGAAGTTGCAAGCGGAGGTCAATGTGAAATCGATATGCGGTTTCAACCTCTATTAAAAGCTGCAGATAATCTTTTAAAATTTAAATACATTGTAAAAAATACCGCTAAACAATACGGAAAAACCGCAACGTATATGCCGAAACCAATTGAAGGCGATAACGGAAGCGGAATGCACGTTCACGTAAGTCTTTGGAAAAAAAATAAACCGCTCTTTGCCGGTGGGGGCTATGCAGGATTAAGCGACACGGCTCTTTATTTTATCGGCGGAATATTAAAACATGCTGCATCACTTTTGGCTTTTACGAATCCTACTACAAATTCATACAAAAGATTGGTGCCGGGTTTCGAAGCGCCGGTAAATCTTGCTTACTCGCAACGTAATCGTAGTGCGGCAATTCGTATTCCGATGTATTCCGCTTCACCAAAAGCGAAAAGAATTGAATTTAGATGTCCTGATCCTTCATCTAATCCTTATCTTGCTTTTTCGGCAATGTTAATGGCGGGACTTGACGGAGTACTAAATAAAATTGACCCAGGCGAACCGCTTGACAAAGATATTTACGATTTACCTCCGGAAGAATTGGCGAACGTTCCTTCTACACCGTCATCGCTCGAAAATGCACTTAAAGCACTTGCCGAAGATCACGAGTATTTACTTAAA
Source organism: uncultured Melioribacter sp. (assembly GCA_964477915.1). GTDB lineage: Bacteria > Bacteroidota > Ignavibacteria > Ignavibacteriales > Melioribacteraceae > WGAL01. The sequence goes on from CAYZGB010000041.1 coordinate 1,117, forward strand.
GGCGATGTTTTTACAAAAGATGTGATTGAAACTTGGATAAATTACAAAATGGAACGTGAAGTTAAATCGCTTGCTCTTCGTCCTCATCCGTTTGAGTTTCATTTGTATTACGATGTTTAATCTTTTAGTGAAAGAAAATACTATTAAATTTTCGTGGATTGAATAGCTGCGAAATCAATAAATTGTTTGTAATGTAAAGACGTAGCGTGCTACGTCTTTACGCTTTTTATTAAACTAAATACAGATTGAAATTTAGAGAACTTATTTTTTATTAGAATTCTTTCGTAAGTCAAATTTATGTTTAACTTAAATTCTCCAATTTAAATTCAGATTAAAGTTTAGATTCTGTTCGTTAAAATTGTTATTGCTTTTGATAAATTCGTACCACCCGTGTAAAATAAATCTTAAATTGTTAGTTAAATCCGAATTTGCAATAAAACTTGGGCCAATACTGAAATATTCGCTTAAAGGTTTAAGATTTTGGTTTTCGAAATTTGAAATATTAAGCGTAAATAATCTTAAACCGGCACCGATTTTAACAATCCAAATTTTATATAAAAATAAAGGTTCGGCATAAATTTCCTGACGAAATTGAAATGGCTTTTCCGTAAATTCTTGCCATTTAAATTGCCCTTGCTCTGCTAATTTTAGATAACCCAAAAATCTTAAACCGAAAAGTTTGGAAAAATAAACTGAACTTGAATCCCGCAAAAGTACTTGTCTGTAAACAAAAGATTTTGAATTGGGAATAATATCTTCAAAATCATAGACGGTATAATTTGCAGATACTTCCGCTTTATTAAAAGAGGAGACATTCTTTCCACTGTAAATACCTTCGGACGAAAATCTTAAAATTCTGTTAATATTGTTATTCGAACTTCGTTCTGAAAAAAGATATACGACGTGATTAATGCTACCTTCCAAATTAAAATTCATTTTAAATAAGTAAGAAAAAATGTGCGTGTAACGAAAATGTAGCATTGTTAAAAGTTCGTCACGATCGTCGTAATTTTCTTCGCTCGGTGTATCGTAAGATAACTTTCGGTGAAACAGACTTAATGAAAAAATGTTAGAATTATTCAATTTGTAATTACCACCAAGGGAAAGGTAACCTAACTTGGAAATATTGTTTTTGCGTTCTTCTTGATTTTGCCGCGTTTGAAAAAGAATTTCGTTAGCACCGATAATAGGATTTACGTCAAAGGTTTCTTCTTTTTCAAAATAATTTATTTTAATGAAAAACATCGATTTTGAATTGATATAATTTATTCCCCCGGAAAAATCAAGAACAAATCTTTGCATATTAGGATCGAATGTTGAGACCGTAACGAAATTTGGGTTTATGTATCTTTTTTTTCGGTTAATATCTTGCCCTGAAACTTTACCCGAAGCAGAAATTTTAAGATTTTGTGAAATTGAAAACAATACCTCTTCGGAAACAAAATAATTTTGTTCTAATCTGTTTTCAATATTATGTGTTGTATTAAAAAACTCACCGTTAAGAGAATCTATCGGAATGTAAAAATCTTTTCCTCGTTCAAAATACCCAAAGCCGAGTGTGTTTGTAAAATCGGGTGAGACCAAGCTTAATAGACTAACTTCAAAATTGCGTAATAAGTTTTTTCTTGGTGAAATATCTTCGTTAGAAAGGTGAAATTTAGCGGTAACAATTTGGTTCTCAAATTTGTAGCTATCAATAAATCCTTCCGCACCGTAAATAGGTCCGGTATCAGTGTTATTTACTTGCGAATTTTTGGAAATACCGCCGAATAAATTGAGCTGAAAATTTTCTAAACCTAACGTGGAATAGAGCATCATTTGATTAACTTCGGCACTCGAAATCGAAAGTCTTTTGTCATCATTAAAAAAATTATGACTAATATAAAATCCGCTCTTAAAATATTTGGCAAAAAAATAGTCAGTGTAAATCTTAATCTTTCGAGCAGTTCTGTAACTTTGGTTCCCTGCAAGGAAATAAGCAGTATTTATTTTTGAATCGATACCGAAATTAAAATTTTTATAATGTGTTTTGTAAAAGAAATCCGAATTAATATTAAGCGTATTTATATGTTTTTGTGCTTGTAATAAAAGTCTGTTTTTTTTCTTTGGGAATAAATAATTTGTGGAATCTCGTAGGCTTTGAGCGGTAAGATTTTGAACATACAAAAAAACAAGCAAAACGATTAAGTACAAGTGGCTCTGGTATTTAGAATTCATTTTCATATTTTTGTAATTGTTTCGCTTGATAAGTTTAAATATAACAAAATATTTCCCCTCTGTCGTCAAGGTTTTGTACAAATGTCCGTCATTAGATTACACTGGAATTCTCAAAAAATATTTTTTTTGAAGAGATGTTAAATGTAATATTTTGACTTAATTGCGTCTCTATTTTAGAACTTCTGAAATTTGTCAGCCCGAATTAATAAATTACAAATAAATCCCTTTTGTTTTTATTATTTTTGAGATTAAAATTTTAAAAGAGAATAAAATGAATCGAATAAAAACGGCAATTATTGTTTTAGCAATTTTAATTATTGCTATTATCTCAGCTAAAATTTTATCTTCAAAAGATAAAACACGGCTCAATCATTCTCAAAATTCCAGCAGAGAAAATAAAATTTACGTTGTTAAAAATTTACCGTACGAAAAAACAATCAGAACAAGCGGGAGAATGTTTTCGTACGATGGCTTTACAATTTATTCCGAAGTAAACGGGTTAATTCTTGACGCAAAAAAATTAATAAAGGAAGGAAATTATTACAAAAAAGGCGAAGTAATTGTAAAGATTGACGATTCCATTTACGCTAATCAATTACGTGCAAAAAGAAGCGCATTGCTGAATTTAATTACACTTGTTTTACCCGATTTCAAATACGATTTCCCGAATGAATTTGCCAAATGGAACGAGTATCTTGATAAGTTAAATCCCGAAAAACCTTTACCACCTTTGCCTAAAATAACTTCCGCACGCGAAAAATATTACCTTGCTTCTAAAAATGTTTTGCAGACTTACTACGAAATAAAGAGTATGGAAGCAACGCATTCTAAATATAGAATTAAAGCACCCTTCAACGGTTATTTGGTTTCGGCTTTTATTGGTGAAGGCGAAATGGTTAAGGCAGGGCAGAAAATAGGTAGATTTATTAATTCGAATTTATTCGAGATGTCAGCCCCGGTAAGTCTTAACGATGTTCATTTTCTTAAAGTCGGGCTTCCGGTTACGTTGAAAGAAATTGCTCACGATAAAAAATTGAAAGGAAAAATCGCACGAATAAATCGTTCGGTTTCGCAAGAATCTCAATCGGTTTTAATTTTTATTCAATCAAAAGATAAATCAATTCACGACGGTGCATATTACGACGCAATAATTACAACGCACAAAAAAGAACTTGTTGCAAAAATTCCTAAAGAGGCTTTCGATAGATTTGGCAATGTTACAATCAAAAAAGATTCGAAACTAATAAATATTAAACCGAAAATTTACGATAGCTCGCCTCTTTATTATTTTGTAACCGGATTAAAAGACGGAACGGAAATCGTACTTCCAGCAAACTATACCGGGAACTTGCCGGAATGAAAAAAGCGATAGAATATTTTGTTAAGTATCCGGTAATTGGCAATTCCGTTTTATTTATGATTGCCGTATTCGGTTTGTTTGCAATTTACACAACACGAATTACGTTTTTCCCGCAATTGCCTACGCAGTTTATTAAAATTTCCGCTTATTATCCCGGCGCCTCGCCCGAAGAAATGGAAGAAGGCGTTACTACTAAAATTGAAGATGCAATTAAAGGGATTACCGGTGTTCAAAGAACAACTTCAGTCTCGAAAGAAAATTATTCCGAAATAATGGTGGAACTCGAATCCGGCACCGATGCAAATGTTGTGCTGCAAGAAATTCAAAGTGCGGTAAATAGTATTTCTTCGTTTCCAGCCGGGCTCGAAAAATTAAATGTGTTTAAGGTTGAACCACGCGAATTTGTGATTAACTTTGCAATTTACGGCGATAAAACTTTGCACGAACTAAAACAAATTGCAAGAAAAATTGAACGTGATTTACTCGATACGGATGAGATTTCCAAACTCAAACTTTCCGGTTTTCCCGCCGAGGAAATTCAAGTAGCATTTCGTGAAAGTGATTTGCGTGCTTACGGAATAACATTCGAAGAAGCCGCAAAAGCAATTGCTGCCGAAAATATTAAAGCAACCGGTGGAAAAATTAAAGGGAAACGTTTTGAGCTTTTAATACGTGTTGATAACAAAAAATACTACGCTTCAGAATTGCAAAATTTAGTATTAAAATCAACACCGGATGGACGAATAATTCGATTGAAAGATGTTGCAACTGTGACGGATAAATGGTCGGAAGATCCGAACCGTGTTTATTTTAACGGAAAACCGGCAATTGCCGTTGAATTACAAAAAACGAATAATGAAGATTTGTTTGCAATCACTTCCGTAGTAAAAAAATACATCAAAAAGTTTAATAAGCTTCACAACAAAGTAAAAATCGGGGTAATTCGCGATGGCTCCGCAGTTGTAAAAGATAGAATTAGGATTCTTGTTTCCAACGGAATTATCGGTATGCTTCTGGTTGCTTTATTTTTAAGTCTTGTCTTACACCCGAGAATTTCGTTTTGGGTTTCCATTTCTATTCCGCTTTCGTTTTTAGGGATGTTTGTATTAGGGAAAGCGTACGGATTAACGATAAATGTTATTTCGCTTGTGGGAATGATAATTGTTGTTGGAATTTTGGTTGACGACGGGATTGTTATTTCGGAAAATGTTTACAATCATTACGAAAAAGGGGAAAGCCCGCTTAAAGCCGCTTTTAACGGAACAAAAGAAGTTGCCGGTTCTGTAGCAAGCGGTGTTTTAACAACTGTTGTAATTTTTCTTGTTTTCTTTTTCTTAAACGGAAAACTTGGCGATAGAGCTGTTGATATTGGTTTTGTTGTAATTGCAACGCTTTTGATTTCACTTTTCGAGGCGATTTTTATTTTGCCTTCGCACATTGCACACTCAAAAGCATTGCGAGAAAATTCTGGCAAGCAAAATATCATTTTGCAAAAATCCGAACAAATAATGAATTGGTTACGCGACGATATTTACAAACCGGTTCTCGAATATTCAATCAAACATCCGCTTGTAATAATTGTTTTACCAATTGCATTTTTAATTATTACAATTGGTGCCTTAAAAGGCGGCGTAATTAAAACAACTTTTTTCCCTCAGCTCGAATTTAATTATTTCGTTGTAAATCTCGAATTACCACCTGGCACACGCGAAAATATTACCGATAGTATGCTTGTTTCCTTCGAAGAAAAAATTTATCGGATCAACGATGAATATGTAAAAGAGCATCCCGATTTGCCACCGCTTGTAAAAAATTCGATGCGGAAAATCGGACCACGTACAAATACGGGAATGCTTTATGTTACTGTTGCCAATAGCGAAAAAAGAGCGTGGGATAATATTACGATTCGAAGAATTGTTCGCGATTCAATCGGTTTTGTTAAAAATGCCGAGAAGCTTGAAATAACCGATATGAAATATTTCGGTGCCCCGGTTTCCATTGCTTTTTACGGACCTAATTTCAAACATTTGCGTGGTGCTGCGGATTTCTTAAAAGAAAAATTGAAAGATTTTCCTGAGCTTAAAGATATTATTAATAACGACCCGCCCGGGTTAAAGGAAGTAAGAATTAAGTTGAATGAAAAAGGTTACAGCTTAGGATTATCAACCGCATTTGTTTTTTCGCAAATTCGTAACGGATTTTTCGGAAAAGAAGCACAAAGAATTTTACGCGGTATTGACGAAGTTAAAATTTGGGTTCGCTATCCCGAAAACGAAAGAGCAAGTATTGACGATTTGCTTAATATGAGAATTAAACTTCCCGGTAATCGCGAAATCCCGTTAAGTGAAATTGCCGATATTTCAATTCAAGACGGTATTTTACAAATTAATCACATTAACACACAACGGATTATTCGAGTAGATGCAGGCGTTGTATCGTCCAAGATTTCTGTGCCTGCAGTAATTAAAAAAATTAAAGCAAACATTTTACCGGAAATAAAAAAGAAATATCCCGATGTTACTTGGGGATTTGAAGGTGAACGTCGCGACTCAAAAAAAACAATCGATTCTATAAAAACAACCGTTCCGCCGTTTCTGTTGCTGATGTTTATGATTGTTGTTTTTACGTTCCGTTCATTTTCGCAAGCGGCAATGGTTTATTCCGTCATTCCTTTTTCAATTCTCGGTTCGCTTTGGGGACATTATTTCGAAGGCTATATTTTCTCGTTGTTTTCGGGCTTCGGTGCAATCGCTCTTATGGGAATTGTTGTAAACGATTCAATAGTTATGATTAGCAAATATAATCAGCTTTTACGTGATGGATACAAAATTAAGGAAGCAGTAAAAATTGCCGGATTAAGTCGTTTCCGTGCCGTAATATTAACATCAATTACTACTATATTCGGTTTAGGTCCGTTAATTTTCGAAACAAGTTTCCAAGCACAATTTCTTGCACCAATGGCAATTTCTGTTGCTTACGGACTTTTTGTAGGTACAATAATAACGTTGTTAATTATTCCAGCATTACTTGTTGGTGTAAATTCATTTAGATATAGATTAAAAAAACTTTTTGTTTCAAAAGAAATTACAAGAGAAGAAATTGAACCAACGGTAATAGAACAAAAGAGATTGGAAGGCTATGAGTGATTATATGAATAAATTAAAAGTTATCTTGTTGCTATTGATTTTATCTGTCGGAAATATTCATTCACAAAATCTATTGTCGTTGAAAGATGCCGTAAATATTGCTTTACAGAAAAATACCACTGTAAAAATTGCCGAAAACAATTTGCGAATTGCAGAAAATAATTACCAATTAGGCAATGCGGATTTTTTGCCAAAGTTCGATTTGAATTTATCGACAATTTACAACGATAATTACAACTACGTTTACGGAATGAAAAAATATTCCGCATACACTACAAATATTGCTTCGATTAAAGCAAGTTACATTTTATTTAACGGAATGAGAAATTTTGCCACCTACTCGAAATACAAATATTACAAATCCCTTTCGCAGTTTGCAACAAAAGCAACACGCGAAAAAATTGCTCTTGAAGTAATAAGAAGTTACAACGAAGTGGCGAAATTGCAAGAGAATTTATTTGTTGCAAAAGAATCGATGGAAATTTCGCGCGATAGAATGAATCGCCAAAAATCCAAAATGAAATTCGGGCACAATAGTAGCATCGATTATTTAAGTTCCGTTGTTGATTTCAACAAGGATAGCCTTAATTTTATTTATGTTTCCACTTTGTTGAAACAACAAAAACAAAAGCTAAACAAATTGCTTAATAGAAATATTAACGAAGATTTTATTGTAGATACGAATGTTGTTTACAAAGAATTACCAACCGAAGAAAAATTAATTGAACTTGCCTTGAAAAATAACAGCAATTACAATACGGCAAAGGAACAAGTTAAAATTTCGGAAGAAGAGAAAAGCATTGCAAATTCGGTTTTTTATCCGAATCTTGTTTTGGAAAGTGCTTACGGGTACAATAAAATACCGGATGAATTTTCGCTCGATTTTGAAAATCCGAACAAAACATTTTATGCAGGCGTTTCGTTGCAATTCAATATTTTCAATGGTTTCAAGAATAAAATCCAATCTCAAAATGCCGAAATTCTTCTCGAAAATTCAAAAATATCATTACGCGAAGCCGAATTGAATATTAGAACAGAACTTTCGAATGCATATTTATCTTATGTAAATTCCAAAACCGCACTTCAATTGGAATACACAAATCTTAAAAGTGCTAAGCTAAATTTTGAACGTACCAAAGAACTTTACGATTTGGGAAAGGTTACGCTTACACAATTCCGCGAAGCACAATTGAAATTTATGTCGGCAAAACAAAGAATTTCCGAATTAAAATATTCATTGAAAAATGCCGAAGCCAATCTTTTATTGCTTTCCGGCTTGCTACTTCCTATGAAATAAATTTATTAGTCAGAAAGAAAAAATTGAAGAAACAAAGAAACCAAGTCTCTCGTTTAACTATTCTTTGGGCTTTTAACGAAGCTATTCTTGGTGGTTTTCTTCATGCATTTCATATTCCTTTAACCGGACTTTTTGTTGGTGGTTTCGCTGTTATTATTATTGGGTTAATATTACAATTTTCAGGTTCGAAAAGGGAATTGCTAAAATCTGCCGGACTTGTAATTGCCGTGAAATTTCTCGTAAGTCCTTACACTCCGGTTAATGCTTATGTTTCGGTAATATTTCAAACAATTGCAGGATATTTTTTCTATTCAATTTTCCGCAATTTTAATTTGTTTGCTTATTCTTTTGCTATTACGTCGCTACTTTTTTCTGCATTGCAACGGATTTTAACTTACACTATTTTATTTGGATTAACCCTTTGGGATTCAATCGATTCTTTTTATCAATTTATTTTAAGGGAGTTTGGAATTAATAATAGTTTTCTACAAAATACCAGTGTGAGTTTAGTAATTATTGTATCTTATTTAGCCTTGCATTTGTTTGGAGCAATTTTAGTCGGGAATATTTTGGTAGCGTTACCAAAAGCAATAAATCTAATAGATTTGGACGGCCTATCATCTAATCCAATGAAATACGAAAACGTTCCAAGTCAAATAAAGAAGAAAAGAAAATTCTTTAACAAAACTTCAGTTCAACTCATTTTGGCTTTATCAGTAATACTTTTGGGATTAACCTTTTTTTACCCGGATAAATTCACAATTAAAGGGAATGAAGTTTTAATAATGCTTGTAAGGTTTATTGCTCTTATCTCCATTTGGTATTTTCTAATTTTGCCTATTTTAAAAAGTAAACTGGAAAAACATACCGAGCTTACTCGAAGAAAATATTATGACGAAATTAATCGGATTTTAGACGGAATAGAAAATTTTAAAAGTCTTGCTTACATTGCTTTTCAGAAAAGTAGAAATGAGCGTTTTTTGAAACGAGTAAAGGTTTTTGTTTTTATTTTCATTGCACTTGTATTATTCGAGGAGAACTAAATTGATTTACATTTTAACCGGCAAAATATCTTCCGGCAAATCAACATTTTTATTAAATTTTTTTAAGAATAAAAGCAATGTTTGTGGCGTAATTCAAGTCAAGAAAAATCAGAGACGCTATTTCGTTGAACTTCCCGAAGGAAGGGAATATTCAATGGAATGCGAAAACCAGGATGAAGAAAAAATTAAAATTGGTGATTACTCGTTTTCGGTTACATCTGTTAGAAAAGCAAACACCAAATTAATTAATTGTTTAATTGGTAGTGCTTCTGTCGTTATTATTGATGAATTCGGGAAATTGGAAGTTGAACAAAAAGTATTTTACGATGTAATTAAATCGGCAATTGAATTGTCTCGAAAAGAGAAAAGTAAAAATTTGATTATCGTAATTCGTAATTATTTACTTGATGAATTTTTCTCAATGTTCGGTTTGGAACCAAACTCATATAAAGTAATCGATATTAACAGGGCAGAAGAATTTTTCATTTCGGAATTTCTCCCAAGGTAGTGAAGAAGATTTTATTTGCAAATTGTTATTGCGAAGGAGCAAAGTGAGCATGGCAATCCCCAAATTTAATCGGACGCTGATTTTAACTTATCTTTTATGATTTTCGCTGATATTAATAGAACATAGATGATTTTGGAGTGAGCAATGGGAAGTGAACTGTTAGCTGAAAAAAAATTAGCGTCCAGCGGTCAGTTGTCAGCGTTCAGTAATTTTGTCATTTCAAGGAACGGAGAAACGAGAAATCTTTTCAATTCAAAATTCCAAATTGTCATTGCGAGTCTTCCGATGAAATCGGAAGGCGAAGCAATCTCCTGAAAAATTAAACATAAGCCAATAAACCCGGAGATTGCTTCACTCTCTCCGCTTGCTCGCAATGATACTGTGTATCTACATGGTTCTAATTCTAATACCGTTCCAACTTGAATTTTTCACCGAGATAAAGTTTCCGTACATCTTCATCTTCGGCAAGTTCTTCCGCAGAGCCTTCCTTGAAAATCTTTCCTTCAATTAAAATGTATGCTCTGTCAACAATGCTCAACGTTTCGTGAACGTTGTGGTCGGTAATCAAAATTCCGATGCCCTTGTTTTTTAGGTTTGCAACGATATTCATAATATCTTCAACCGCAATCGGGTCAACGCCTGCGAAAGGTTCGTCAAGTAAAATAAATTTTGGATTTGTTGCCAATGCTCTTGCAATTTCCGTCCTTCTTCTTTCACCGCCGGAAAGTTGAATTCCGAGATTTTTTCGAATGTGCGTTATGTTTAATTCTTCCAAAAGCGACTCGGTTTTTTCGAGGCGTTCTTTGTTCGGCATATTCATCATTTGCAAAACTGCAAGAATATTTTCTTCAACGGTAAGTCTGCGAAATACCGATGCTTCTTGGGGAAGATAACCGATGCCAAGTCTCGCCCTTTTGTACATTGGAAGAGATGTGATTTCTTTTTCGTCAAGAAAAACTTTTCCCGCGTCGGCTTTAATCATTCCCACAATCATATAAAAAGTAGTTGTTTTGCCTGCACCATTTGGTCCGAGTAAACCGACAATTTCGCCTTGATTAACGGAAACGGAAACTTCGTTTACGACTTTTCGCTTTTTGTATATTTTAACAAGATTTTCGCTTGATAATTTCATTTCGCAATTAATTTATTGGCAAATATACGTAAAATTATTTCTTATCATTTTTGAATAACATTTTCGAATATTGATTTTTAATACTAATAAATCTATTCAAAAAATCTTTCTTCTTTGGTCTGTTCTCATATATAATAAAATCGGGGAGAAGAAAATCCCGTTCTTTCCCCGCTATTGTTTTTTCTGGGTGAAATTCACTTTCTGGATTTCCGTAAAGTTTAACCGTCGATACTCCGTTTTTGTCAAATTCAATTTTAGCTGAACTTGAAGACGATTTAATTAAACCTTGCGATTCGTCTTTATCTTCTACGTAGTAAATGCTTAATGTTCTACCTTTTACTTCAAGTTTTTTTAATTTGTTTTGTTCAAAAAACAAATCGATATTATCACCCTGAATTTGATTGTAACGGAAATTCTTTTCATCTATTTTTTCAATTAACAAAACGTTACCGGAAATATTAACCTTTTCAATGTTGTTCTTTTTAATAAAAACAACCACGGTATCGCCCGTTATCTGATTATTTTCGAACCACAAAATCACTGGATTTGTTGCATCATCTTTTTTGAATGCTTTGAAAATACCGGAATCATTATCGAAGAAAGCGGAATCGGAAACAAGGGCGAAATCTTTCCTTAAAATTTTAACGGAATCGTTTGCTATTAATTTTACGGAAGTATCTTTCTTTACGTCAATTCTCTCGGCTTTTACAAACATTGTATCGAACGAATTTCCGCTTGTGTCGATTTTAATTACAATCGGCTCACCGTTTAAAACCGAATGATTTACCAGTGCCGAGTCGGAAAAAATATCGCTGATGCTTTCGCTTTCTCTATCTTTATTGCGAATGTAAACATTCTCTTTTGCAAAAGTGATTTTATGCGGTTTATCGTAACGTAAAAAATTACAAAAAAGTTGTGAGTTAGTATCACTAACCGAAACATTATTTTTTGCAATTAAAAGACTTGTCCTTCTAAAAAAAAATAAAGTATCAGCAAATACCTTTCTACCTTTGGATAGCAATTTAACATTTCCGAATAAATTCACTTTTGCTGAGTCCGTGAAATACTTGCCTTTATTGGCGAAAATCGAATCGAGTTTTGTAACTACAAGTAAATTAGTATCAATAATGCCTGTTTTATTTTGGCTAATGTAAAATGCGTGTTCGGTAAACAATTGCAAAGTATCACCCGAAAAAACAACATTTCCGAATAGTTCAAAATTTCCGCTTCCCAAATACTGAATAGCACGGTTGCAATTAATTTGCGATTTTTTGTCCGTAATTATTACGTTGCCAATTACTTCCCTAATTTTTTCTCCGTTTAAAATCTTCCCGACAAGGCTATCGCCCGAAACGGTAATGTTTTGTGCGTTAGTGATAATTGGAAAAAGAAATAATATGAAAGACAATATTTTTAAAAGGAATTTATTCACTGCTTAATGTTTGTTTAAATTGCTTTTAATTACGAAGATTTTTCTAATCACATAATTTGTCAAATCCTTGTCCGAAACAAACCCCGCCCCTTCGATAATTTCGTCTCCGTCAAATATTTTAACTTTTGTATCGGAATAGATTTTTTCCGTTTTCGGATTCCAAGTCAGTTTTTCTGTAAATAGTTTTCTTCCTTCGCTTCCAGCGAGCCGCACATTTCCAAACGCCGTAAATTCGTTTTTCGTATCGTTAATTCTGCCTTTGTTTGCTTTAAGAGTTGAGTTGACCTTTCCGTTTTTATCGTAAAATTCAACTTTTACGGAATCGAGCAATTTTAATCTCTCATCTTCGTAAACTTTTAGATGAGTTGTTGTTAGAGTTGCTTGAAGTTTTCCGCTCTGCGAAAAATAAATCGTGTCGTTCCAGCTTTCTTGTGTGGGAATTTTTTCTTCTGTCAAATCGATTACATCGGGCTTAACTTTTTCTTCACCGCAAGCAATCAGTAAAACCAACAAAATCAATATGAAGAAACTTCTCCTCAATTTTATTCCTTTGTTTTCAGATGTAAAACGAAACCGGATGATGACGGGATTTTAATACTACCGGAAATTACTTCCGGATTTTCGAGAGTTACTTTTTCGGGCGAAACAAGAATTTCCCAAT
>CAYZGB010000042.1:0-13894 GCA_964477915.1 uncultured Melioribacter sp.
TTATTTCATTCAAGAAAGTAAGGGCTTCATTATATTTTTTTGAGATTGCTTTTCGTAAAAAGTCAATTGTTTTTTCAACAATTTCGTAACGTTCTTCTTCCAAAAATTTAGAAGCACCGAGTACGGAGCCGTTTGAGAAAGGTGCAATTTTTTGTGCAACATTTTCATCTGCATTAAAGTATTTTACCAAAATTTTAACAATCTCATCATTGAATAAACTTCCGAAATTAACTATCCAACATCTCGAACGAATAGTTGGTAAAAGCAAATTTTCATCTTTTGTTAAAATAAAAAAAATAACTCCGTCCGGCGGTTCTTCAAGATTTTTCAGCAAACTGTTTTGAGCCTCGGCAGACATTCGTTCGGCGTGTTCAATTATTATTCCTCTGTATGGAATATCATTTGTATTTATTGCCAATTGTTTTTTAATTCTTCGAATACTGCTGATTTTTATGTTTTGAGCCGAAGTAATTTTTAAATCATAGTAAGGATTTTTTGACTTTTTGCTAATTTCTTTCTGTATTTCTTCCATTACATCTTCACTTAAAAAAGCGTACGGATTATCGGTTGCCGTTTCGTTTTGTCCCCGAGGAAGTGGAAATACATAGTGAACATAAGGTTCGTGCAGAAGTTGAATTTGTCGTTCTAATATTTCTTTTGAATTATTATCGGCTTTTGTTTGATTGATATATTTTAGAATTTCCAAAGAAAATGCAAACTTACCAATGCCCTCTTTCCCGGAAAATAAAAATGCGTGTGGAATATTTCCCGAACTTAAAATAGCATAAATTCTTTCTTTTATCTCCTCGTGGCCAATAAGTCCGGGAAACGGATTGGAATTTATATCAATCAAGTATATTCATCCTCATCAAAAAAGAAGAAATCTTCTTCCGACGGATAATCAGGCCAAATATCTTCAATAGATTCGTAGATCTCCCCGTCGTCTTCAAGTTCTTTAAGATTTTCTATTACTTCGTACGGAGCACCAATTCTATCGGCATAATCAATCAATTCATCTTTTGTTGCGGGCCACGGAGCGTCATCTAAATAAGAAGCTAACTCAACTGTCCAAATCATTCTACCTTTCCTTTTTCCTTGTGAATGGTTGCCAAATAATCAAAAAGTTTCATATCATCAAGCATAAAGTTTTGTGGATTTAATGCAATACCATTATGGCGCACTTCGTAATGTAAATGTGGTCCTGTTGTTAAACGTCCGGAATTACCGGAAAGAGCAATTAAATCTCCCCTTTTTACTCTTTGCCCTTTTTTCACTTTAAATCTATGTAAATGTCCGTAAATAGTTGTATATCCAAAACCATGGTCAATAATTACTGTTCGTCCCAGACCTCGTTTTCGTCCAACAAATTTAACTACTCCATCGCCTGTTGCATAAACCGGCGTTCCGGTATTTACAAGAAAATCAACACCATTATGCATTCTACGAACTTTCAATATTGGATGAAAACGCATTCCGAATCTATCACCAATTGGTCCGTTTGTAGGACGAATTGCCGGTAAGCATTCATATAATTTTTTGTCGCGATTAAGCGTTTGCTCAACTTCGGAGAAATTATTTTTTTCAACATTAAGTTTTGCAGCAATAACATTTAATTTTGTATTAAGTGTATCAAGAACTTGACGAGCATTGTTGGAAAGCGAATAATCAACAACATCTAATCTTTCGCCACCAATTCCAAAATCATTAAAATCGCTATCCAAAGGAGTTAAATTCAACTTAATTCTTAAATCATTATTTGTTTTTGCCAAATAATTAACTTCCGATTGAATACTATCGAATTTTGAATTATAGTCTTCCAATTTTTTAAGTAATTTGGAATTTTGCAATTTCAGATATGAAATTTGTTCTTGTGGATTGTATGTATTTTGATAAAGTAAATATCCGCCCCAAAATAATAGGGCAAATAAGAAACCCGCAACGCCCGAGTACATTAAAAATTTTAGGCGTGCATTTTTGATTTCTACGAATTTTAATTTACTATTTGAGAAATAATAATATTTTTTCATAACTTGGTGCGAAAATAACTATAAAACCTAATGAAATCAAGCCTTTTATTCAAAATCGTGTTCAAAATAATTTATTGCTCTTTCTCCTCTTTCACCGGGTTTCTTTAATTTATCGTTTAATCTTTTCTTCAAAACTTCGGATGCATCGTAACCGTAGTGCTTTAACAAATAATTCAAAGCAATGGTTTCAGCAATAACAGTTATGTTTTTACCAGGTAAAATTGGTAATTTTAGATAACAAACCGGAATACCAAGAATTTTAATTTGATTTTCGTTTTTACCAAACCCCATTCTTGTGTAATCTTCTTTATCGTTCCAAATTTCAAGTTCCACAATTACTTCTAATCGTTTCTGAAAACGAATTGCGTGAATGCCAAACATTTTTTCTACATCAATAATTCCTATTCCGCGAATTTCCATTAGATGTTTTATTACATCTGTACCAGAGCCGATTAAAACAGATTCTTTTTTTTTGGTAAATACAACAATATCATCAGCTACAAGACGATGTCCGCGTTCGACCAAATCAAGTGCTATCTCGCTCTTCCCTATTCCGGCTTTGCCGACAAATAAAATACCTACTCCGTTTACATCTACAAAAGAGCCGTGAATTGTTACACGCTCGGAAAATTGATCTTCAAGAAAATCGCCAAGATGATAAGTGGCTTTTGTAGTTGATTGTTCAACTTGGAAAACTGGAATATTAAATTTTATTGCCAAGTCAAGAAAAGTTTTACGAGGTTTGTTCGAGTTAGTAAAAACAATACAAGGAATATCGAATTTAAACAATTTTTCCAATGCGTTTTTTAATTCATTGTCCGAAAGATTGGAGCAATATTTATATTCGGTATTCCCAATAATTTGAATTCTATCGTGTGTAAATAAATCCACAAACCCGGTCAATGCAAGACCGGGCCTGTGAATATTTTGTTCGTGAATTTTATTATCGAAGCCTAAACCTTCGGGCGTCAATAATTTAATGTTGATAATATTTTGAATTGTTTCGTAAAAATATTTTACGGAAATACTTTCTTTTTTTGATATGCTGTCGTTATCGAAAAACATAGTTAATGTTTAATCCTTTGTGTTTTGTATTTTTTTAATTGACGTTTAAGTTTTTCGGTTGCAGCAGAAACCGATTTCTTAAAATCATCGCTTTCTTCGGTAGCTTTAAGCACTTTGTTTGGAACCGAAAGAATAATTTCCGCTTGTTTTATGCTATTTTGAGGATGAATATAGCTCAAAATAACCTCGGCATCATGAATGGCATCCGCGTATTTTTCAAGATTATTAAGTTCGCTTTTTATGTGTTCTTTAAGCGAATCGGTTGCTTTGAACTTCCTTGATGTGATTTGTATGTTCATGATTACTCCTATGATTTTGGATGAGAGTTTTTGTAAACTTTTTTTAGATGCTCGACACTAACATGAGTATATATTTGTGTTGTCGAAAGATTTTCATGTCCTAAAATTTCTTTTACTGCTGTAAGGTCTGCTCCGTTATCAAGCAAATGAGTTGCAGCGCTATGTCTTAAAACGTGAGGCGATTTTTTTTCAATATCGGAAACCATAGTCAAATATTTTTTAACTAATCTTTGAACAAAACGAGGATAAATTCTGTTTCCTTTTTTTGTTAAAATTAAAGGGTCTGAATAAGACTTATCTTTACGAGAATTTAAATATTCTTTAATGATTTCCTTTAATTTGGAATTTAACGGAACATACCTTGTTTTAGCACCTTTCCCGTGGACTTTAATTACATTGTTCGAAAAATCTATGTCCCCTACATTCAAATTACATAATTCGGAAACCCTTAATGCTTCCCCGTAAAGTAAATGAAAAATCAAAGAAGTTTCAATTTTATAATCGTTTGCTTCTTCTTCAATAATTTTAAACAAATCAATTAAAGATTCTGATGAGACGGTTTGGGGTAATAATCTTTTCTTTTTAGGTAAAGAAATATTTTTAAAAGGATTTGATGTAATTATCTCGTTCCGAAGAAGGAAATCAAAAAACATTCGAATTGCACTAATTTTGCGAGAAACCGATGAGAGCGATAAATTATTCTGATTTAACTCAAAAATAAATGAACGAATTTTACGTTCGGAAATTTTTGCCAAAGTATCAATATTGTTGCGAAGTAAGAAATCGAAAAACTGCGATATATCACGTCTGTAAGCTTCTACTGTATTCATCGAGGCGCCTCTTGTTCCGGAAAGCTCATTAATAAATGCATCTAACAAAGTGTTAAAATCAGAACTCACGATATCAATTAATTTTATCGGAAGAAAATAAATTTCTACGACTTCCCGGTAACATTTCCCCCGGAAAATCCGTTAAAACAAATAACGTTAACCAGTTAATATCATACACATCAACTTCTTCATCCGGCATTTCCATTATCTCTTGAATAATAATTTCGAGCTGAACAAGATTAATTATCTTGAGATTAAAAAGTTTTAAAAGATAGTTGATATTATTTTTCCCAATAATGCTAAATTCTTCATCTGAAAAGAAACGATTTTTAGAAACGGTTTCTTCGTATTGATCTTTACGTTGTAAAATTTTTTCAAAAAAAATCGAAAAAGCTACGTTTATCGTTCCTTCATCGGTTGAAAAATTATTATTAATAGTTCTCAAAATTTCATCAAACGTTTGTCGTTTATTCCAACCTTCTGCTATTACCGTAAGTACATCAATAATCTTTTCATTCATTTTACAATTTCCAGATAAGAAAATTTTTTAGTTAATCGATTTTCAACTCTTTTCATTTTTTTACGTTCTTCTTCGGTAGTATCGTCATAACCGGTTAAGTGTAAAATTCCGTGAATAATTAATCGGATAATTTCGGAATTTGTTGACACCCGAAATTTTTTTGCATTCTGAATTGCCATTTCGTACGAAATAAAAATTTCGGTATCAATAGATTTAATATCTTCACTATAATTAAGTGTAATTATATCAGTATCGTAATCGTGATAAAAAAATTTTTTGTTTAGCTCTAACATTTGTTTTCTATCAATAAAAGAAATTTCGAGAGAAAGGACTTGGAAATTAAGTTCGTCGGATAAAAACTTAACTAATTTTTTAATAGGTCTTTTATAAACTTTGAATTTAGAATTATCGAAAATATAAATGGTTTGCAACATTCACGCCGTTTAATTTTAACTAATGGAAAGATAAGAAAATTAAAGCAAAATTTCCAATCCTTCGTATGCGGCTTGGGCTTCGATTGTTGAATTTAATTCGTTTGCAATAATGATTCTTGTTTCGGAAATTAGTTTATCGATTAAATCATCGGAATAATCTGGATCGTAATGAGTAATGAAAAGATTTTTCACTTTCGAAGCTTCGGAAAAATAAGCGACCGAAGCATTATTGGAATGCCCCCACCCTACTTTTTCAGGAAAATCGGATTCGAAATATTGCGTATCGTGGATTAAAATATCCGCTTCTTTTACAAAATCAATTAGTTGAGCATTTAACCTTTTCATTGAATCCATTGTTGGATGATTTTCTTCTTTACTACAAAATAATTCATTATCTGTCATAAATACCAATGACTTTCCATTTTCATTAAAACGATAAGATACCGTTCCACTCGAATGGTGATTCAAAGTTTTTATAATCTCAATTCCATCTATTACAATTTTTTCTTTCTCATTTATTTTTATAAAATCTACTTTAGCAGAAAAAACAGAACAAGTAACAGGGAAAAATTTTGGATTTAATTGGCTTTCCAATACATCTCGTCCTTCAGTGCCGTTAATACCGTAATAATAAATTTTAACGTTAAATCGTTTATCAAAAAAAGGTGCAAAAAAAGGTAAGCCTTGAATATGATCCCAATGAAAATGAGTTAAAAAAAGGTGAATTGTAAAATTATCGGCTTCGGCAATAAGTTTTTTCCCAAGGTTATAAATACCAGTGCCGGCATCAATAATTATTTCTTCACCATTCGATGTTTTTAATTCAAAACAAGTGGTATTCCCGCCGTATTTCATTGTAGATTTACCAGGAACAGGAATCGATCCACGGACGCCCCAAAATTGTCCTTTCATTTTTCCTCTTGATAAAAGTTAGTTTGTGAATTTATCATTTGCTTTGCATATTCAGCATAATGCTCGGCAGAAATTCGGAAATAATCTATTTCTTCATCGGTTAAATCTCTTATTATTTTCGCCGGAACACCAGCAACAAGTTTTCCGGAAGGAACTCTAAAACCTTCCCTAACAACTGCACCGGCAGCAACAAGGGAATTTTTTTCGATGTACGAGCCGTCCAGTAATATTGCACCAATTCCTATTAATGTGTAATCTTCAATTGTGCAACCGTGAATTTTTGCACTATGCCCAACAGTTACGTAATTACCAATATTTAAAGGGAATTTTCCATTTGTTACGTGCAACATTGACAAATCTTGAATATTAGTGTAATCTCCTATTTTGATGTAATGAACATCCCCACGTATTACCGAATTAAACCAAATACTCGAATTTTTACCAATGGCTACATCTCCGATAATTTTTACACCTGGGAAAATTGTTGCGGAAGTACTTATGTTAGGAAACTTCCCTTTATACGGGAAAGTATAATGTTCGTCAGTAATATGGAAAAATTTATTTTTCTGCATATAAAAATAATATAGGTTAAAAAAAAAATTGTTACAATGATTTAAATCACAAAATTTGACACTTAATAACCCTTTTATTAAATCATTTAAATTTAATAATATTTTTTAATTTTATTTCCACATTGATTTTTGAATTTAGGGACAAATTTCATTACATTTGTAATTCTAAATTAAATTTGGAAAACAAGGAGAAAAAATGAAAAGAACGTATCAACCACATAACAGAAAAAGACGTAATAAGCACGGATTTAGAGAAAGAATGTCCACAAAAGCCGGTCGTAAAGTTCTTGCTCGCCGTAGAGCAAAGGGTCGTAAAAGACTAACTGTAAGTGACGAATATTAGTGACCAACCTTGAAGCAATTTGGTCTTTCCAAAAACGAAAGAATTAAAAGTAGAAAGTTATTCCAAAATCTTTATGAAAACGGAAAGACAATTTATTCGAAAAATGGCTTGTTCAAAGCCGTTTTTTATTTTATGGAAACTGACGACAAGAAAACTAAATTCAAAGTTGCGTTTGCAGTTTCTAAAAAAGCAGGTAAAGCAGTTTGGCGTAACCGCGTTAAACGTTTGATGCGGGAAGTTTTTAGGCTCAACAAAAAAATAATTTTAAATATAAATACTGAAAAACTTCTTTTAATTGTTTTTTCGCCAAATAAAGTAAATCAAAAAAATTATAAGAAAATTAAACTTAAAGATGTTGAAGAAGAAATTCTTTCTCTTATGATTAGAATTGCAAAAGATGCAAATGAAATTTCTTCTGAACTAAGCAAATAAAAAGTTGGAATTAATATGGATCGACAATCTGTAATAGCATTTGTTTTAATAGGGTTAATCCTAACAGTTTGGCTTTATTACAATTCGCCACAACAAGTACCTCAGAAAAATATAGTAAAAAAAGAAAATCTTGCAGATAGTACAAACATAAAACAAGTATCGGAAAAATCTTCTGCACACAAAGATTCCGTAACTAAAACTGCGCCCGTTACACCTATTAAAACCGAAGAAGAAAAAGTTAATTTAGAAGAAATTCCTTTTTATGCAAAACACAACAAAAAAAGAATTATTTCTGTAGAAACTGATTTAGAACGATTTGAGTTTTCAACATACGGCGGAAATATTGAAAAAGTATTTCTAAAAAAATATTTTACTTGGTATGCAAAAAATTTACCTAAAGACGCTCCGTGGTATAAAAAATATGTTCAATTAATCAACTACACAAAAGGTAATGAACTTGATATTGGTTTTATGACAAAAGACGGGAAATACATTAACACGTCTAATGTCGAGTTCAATGCACCTGAACAAGGCTATTACAAACTTTCCGGAAATGATTCACTTCAACTTGTTTTCACTTACAAATTAGCTGAAAATAAATATATTCAAAAAATATTTACCATTTACGGCAATAACTACCGCTCGCGTTTTAAAGTTAAATTTGTTGGATTAAAAAATGAATTAAGCGGATTTAATTACAATATTATTTGGAACCACGGAATTAATTTTGTAGAAAAGAATGCAACCGACGAAGCACTTTTTGCCAATGCAAGCGCTTATGCCGGAGACGAGCAAGAAATAGTCAATGCCGATAAAGGTGAAAAAGTAGAAAAATCAATTAATGGTAAAATTGATTGGGTTGGTATTAGAAACAAATATTTTGCTTTTATTCTTGCACCGGATTATCCAGATGCTGATGGCGGTGCTGATTTCAAAGGCGAACATAAAATAACGAAATGGGGCGAAAGAGAATATTACTCAGTCAATTTACGAATTCCGGTTAAAAATTTTGATAATCAAACTGATGCGTTCGATTTTTACAGCGGACCAATTAAATACGATATTCTTAAAAGTTACGACAAAAATTATCAAGCAATTTTCGATTTCGGTAGTTTCTTTGGACTTAAATTTATTACACGACCAATTTCGGAATATTTCTTATTACCACTATTTACATTCTTACATACATTTATTCCCAATTATGGTTGGGTAATAATTGTACTAACCATCTTAATTAAGATTACTCTTTATCCTTTAACCAAGCAAAGTTACGAGTCGATGAAAAAGACTCAACTTCTGCAACCCGAAATTCAAAAAATTAAAGAAAAATACAAAGGCGATAATCAACGCATTCAAAAAGAAACAATGGCTTTGTATTCAAAATACGGCGTAAATCCTGCCGGCGGTTGCTTACCAATGCTTTTACAAATGCCAATTCTTTTTGCATTATTTACTTTCTTCAAAGTGATGATCGAAATTCGCCAACAACCATTTATTTGGTGGATTACAAATCTTTCCGCTCCGGATGTTATTTACACACTTCCCTTCCGCATTCCGATATTTAACGTCGATCAAATTAGCGGACTTGCAGTGCTTTTGGGAATTACAATGTTTCTACAACAAAAAATGACAATGAAAGATCCTTCCCAAAAGGCAATGGTTTACATTATGCCAATTATGTTTACTCTTATGTTTATGGCATTTCCTTCCGGTTTGAACTTGTATTATTTTATGTTTAATTTACTTTCAATTGCTCAACAGTATTACATCAACAAACACGGGGAACAAAAGTTGGAACCGGTACCGGCTTCCAAAAGAAAAAAAGGCGGTGGTTTTATGGCTAAGATGATGGAAAAGGCTGAAGAACAACAAAAAGCCCAGAGAAATTACCGCAGCAAGAAAAAAAGATAAAATGTTAAGAAAAGTAAATAGATATTTACTATTTCTGTTTTTTCTCTCGAATTTAATTTTTGCACAAAAGACCGATACGTTAAAACTGAACTTAACGTACCGGTCTTTACCTTTTAATTTATCCACACAAATTCCTCGCGAATTTAATAATTTTGCTATTGTTTTAAGTGGAGGCGGTGCAAGAGGTTTTGCTGAGATTGGAATACTAAAATCTCTGGAAGAAGCACACATTCCTATTACAAAAATATACGGGACAAGCATTGGAGCAATTATTGGAGGAATGTATTCCCTCGGTTATTCAATTGATAAAATTTCCGATATACTATTAAACACCGATTGGTATTCATTTTACAGCATTGAAGAAAAAAACCGTTCGCAACTCTTTCTCGAACAAAAAAGAATTCTCGATAACGCATTTCTAACATTAAGAATGGACGGACTGAAACCTGTCGTCCCGAAATCTATAAATTCAGGCTTATTAATAAATGAATTTTTTACAAAAATTAAATTTTCAGCACCTCTAAATCGTAATTGGAATTTTGACAATTTGCGTTATCGTTTTAGAGCCGTTGCTACTAATTTATATACTGCAAAAGCAGTTTTAATTAAAAAAGGTGATATTGCAAAAGCTTTCCGGGCAAGTTCTTCGGTATCGTTTTTAATGCCTCCTGTTAAATTCGATACACTTACTCTTGTTGATGGCGGAGTTGTAGCAAATATTCCCGTTCGCTCCGCAAAAAAAGATAATTCGGATTTTGTAATAGCGGTTGATGTTACAAGTCCGTTACGTAAACAAAACGAAATTATTTATCCCTGGGAAATTGCCGATCAACTTGTTAGTCTTCCAATGCAGGAAATAAATAATCTAAACAGAAAAAATGCGGATTTTATTTTCCGTCCGACATTAAACAAAAAAGGCGACGATTTTACAAATTTATCGGAAGTAGTTAAAACTGGTTATAAAGAAAAGTCTAACATTCCCAAACTGAAAAACAAAATTGAAAAATTTTTAATCCATAAAAATCCAAAGTTTGGAGAAATAGTTAAAAATTGTTCATTCAATTTTTCAGATCCAATTGCTTCTGAATTTGCAGAAAATTTTAAAAATTTAAAAAGAATCACCAAAGCCCGTCTTTATCTTGAACTATATATTTTATCAAAAAAATATGCACTTAAAAATGTTTTTTTAACAATAGGGAAGACAGAAAAAAATAAAAATTTAATTTCGTTACACTACTCGAAATATCCACTAATAAAAAAAATTGAAATTAATAACTCCGGTTTGCCGGAAGATATCAGAAATAAAATTAAAGCAAAATTTGAAAGTAAAATTCAACTTTCACCGGAAAACTTGCTAAAAATTATTTTATTTACGTTGGAAAAAATTCGTGCCGAAGGAAATTATTCCACGGAATTTTCCTATTATAATTTCGACAAGTCAACTTCTTCATTAAACTTGTATTTTGTTACACCACTCTTGAAAAAAATTAAAATAACCGGGAATGAGAAATCCAAAGATTACGTAATTTCGCGAGAGCTGGAATTCAAAGAAAATCAACCTGTTACAAAAAAAGATTTGGATAAATCTCTGGATAATCTTCGATTATCGGACTTATTTGGTTCTGTTCAAATCAATTTGAAAAATATTAACCCGGCAACAGATATGCTTTCCGTTAATGTTACCGAAAAGCCAACTCGTCTTGTCCGCTTTGGAATGAAAATGGACAATCAATATTTAGCACGATTTTTTGTGGATATAAGAAATGAAAATGTAGAAGGAACGGGAAATCAATTAGGATTTACTTTTTTCGGTGGGTTAAGAACACAAGAAGTTACACTCGAGCATATTGCTCCACGTATTTTTAGCAGTTATTTTACATATAAAATTCAGCTTAAATATAAGCACATTCTAATTCCAAAGTTTGAACACGAACAAGATAATTTTTTAAGAACCGAAGAAAAATTTCGCTACGATCAATCCGAGGCTGGTTTAATTTTAGGAATTGGGAGGCAAATTACCAAAATGGGAAATTTGCTTGCTGTTTGGAAATATTCGAGAGCAAAAATTTGGAATTACCCGGGGTATGAAGAAAATGAAATTTTTAATTCACTAAAACTAAATTTTACAATCGATTCACGTTCCGATGTTTATTTCGGAAATAAAGGTTTGTACTTAAATGCTTTTTACGAACTTGCTTTTCCATTAGCAGGAAGTAAATATAATTTCAATAAAACTTATTTTTTAATTAAAAAATTCATTGATATTTCACATAATTTAATTCTTTCACCAGAGTTAAAACTCGGTTATGCCGATCAACAACTTCCTCTTTCGCAACAATTTTCTATGGGTGGACAATTCGATTTTTTCGGAACAGATATTTTTCAAAATAGAGGTGGGCAAGTCTTTAAAACATCAATAGGATTACGATACAAAATACCGTGGGAAATTATTTTTCCAACATTTATTGAAGCAAGGTATGATTTGGGGAGAATTTGGAAAAAGAAAGAAAGCATTAAGTTTAATGAACTTGTACACGGAATTGGGGTTTCTCTTTCATTTAAAACACCAATAGGACCGGCGGTATTTTCAGTTGGGCGTAGTTTTTATTTTAAAAATATAATTCCTAACGAGATAGTGATTTTCGGGGATTATCATTTTTACTTTACTCTCGGGTATTATTTCAGCTTTTACTAATTTTTGATTCAATAAAATTTCACATCCAATCCCGAGATTGCACCTTTGAATGAAATATTAATTTTCTTTTTGGAATTATCGTAATTTTCTGTTTCGTAGGTTTTATCGTCAATATTTACAAATCCCGGAAAAGATTTACCAACAAGAGCAAGTTCACTGTGGATTGAACAACCAACATCTTTTGGGATATAAATTGTTAATTGACTTGCGGCAAATTCGAAATCGGCGTTTAATTTTTTAACTTCATCGCCAAACTTAATCTCTGCGTCTGTTGCTGCAAGTTCAGCTTTCAATTTTTTCACCTTTAAATCCCTCAAATCTAAATTTAAGTCACTTGCACCGCTTTTTAATTTTATTTCGTAAAACGGCTCAGTGTTAACAAGTACTTTCAATTTTTTTAATTTAAGTGAATTTGTTTCTCCTTTTTGATGAATTATTTCTAATTTACCAACATCTTCCGACGAGTTAAAATTCATATCAAACATTTTTCCATTAACTTTTGCTGTGTAGCTTTCGCTTTCACCACCGGTTAAATACATTTCGCTTGCAGCAGCAATTAATTTCAGTTTTACTTTTTCAAGTTTATAGTATGGAATTTTACTAATATGCTCTTCCGAATTATCCGTTAAATCAATATCCGTATCGTTTACATCATTATCTTTTTCATATATCTTAACTTTAAAAAGCGAGTCATCGTTACCACTATCATCCCAAAAGAAAGAGTATATTAACAAAGAAGAAACAATTCCGGAAAGAACAATGACAATCACTTTGCCTGAATTTTGTTTAATTATAAAAGTTAAACCGAGTAGCACAAGTAGTAAAGGAATAATAATATCTGAATCGAGACCGAAATGTAATTTTATTCCAACTTCATATAAAAAGGCTAAAATTCCGGTCGAGAGAAAAAGTGTTCCCCAAAATAATTTACCTTGCTTCATCTTTGCCTCCTTTTTGGGAATTAAAAATTAAATACAATCCAATTCCTACAAGAATTAAGGGGAATAAAATATCGAAAGAGATTGAAGGGAAAATTTTACTAATTAGAAAAATGCCTCCTAAACTAACTAAAATTATTCCCGCTATTTTTTTTGTGTCGTTTTGAGTATTAGAATTTACTCTTGAAGAAGAATTAGGTTTTTCGGAGGCTTTATTATCTGTTTCTTCGGTTTCTTCAATAATCTCTGCTTCCTCAATATTCTCTTCACCACCGGTTGAGGTTGTTGATTTGTAATTAACACCTTGAACATCGTAAGGATCTTGCGGAACAACAAACCACAAGATAATATATGCCAAAAAACCAATTCCTTTGAAAAAGAATAATAAAAGAAAAATTATTCGAACAATTGCCGAATCAATTTCAAAGTATTTTGCCAATCCCCCGCAAATTCCGGCAATCATTTTATCATTTCGGGACCGATATAATTTTTTATTCATTTTCAAACCTTTTATTGATTTCAATATTTATGACGAAAGAAAATAAAAAAAGTTGCAAAGTAGTTACTGAAAAGGAAAACTATTCAGATTAATTAATTAAAAATTAGAATAATAAATCTGTTAAAGTCTTTCTTAAATTATCAAATTCAAATTTAAATCCAGCCTTCTTTATTTTTTCATTAGAAATTTTACTTCCTTCCAAAAGCAAATTCGCCATTTCACCGAAAATTAATTTAAAAAGGGAAGCTGGAACAAAAGGCATAAAATAAGGCTTGTGTAATACTTCCGATAAAATTTTACCAAACTCTCTATTTGTAGGTTGCTCGGTTGCAACTGCATTATAAACACCCTTTAATTCTTGATTTTCGAGTGCGTAAAGAAAAATCCTTGCAATATCGGAAATATGTATCCACGGCA
>CAYZGB010000043.1:0-13858 GCA_964477915.1 uncultured Melioribacter sp.
AAGCATTCCGATTGGAATTCCGATTACCGACGCAAGCAACGAAATTACAATTGTTCCTATAATTGCATTAGCTAATCCGCCTCCGCCAACTCCGGGTGGTGCAGGTAATTCGGTAAAAAATGCTAAATCAAACGACGAAAATCCTTTTACAATTACGGTATAAAGAATCCACGCTAAAATAACAATGCCGGATAACGATGCTAACCAGGCAAAAATTTTAATGATAAAATCGTACGTTTTGCGGGGTTTTGCCGAGCGTGGAATCATTGCACACCCATTGTTTTCTTAATCTTTTTTAACCAAAGTTGCGAAAAAACTTGAATTATGAATGTAATTAAAAATAAAATCAATCCAAGTTCAATTAATGAGCTTAAATAAAGCGGTTCGGAAGCTTCGGCAAATTCGTTTGCGAGTGTTGCGGTAATACTATTTGCCGGTGCAAAAAGTGAAGTTGAAATTTTGTGGCTATTACCAATCACAAAAGTTACCGCCATTGTTTCGCCAATTGCACGCCCAAGTCCTAACATTGCTCCGCCAATTATTCCTTGCATTCCGTAGCGGAGCGTTACTTTCGACGTAACTTCCCAAAGCGTGCTTCCCATTCCGTGTGCAGATTCTTTTACAACAGCAGGCACCATAAGAAAAATATCGCGAATAACCGAAGCGATAAAAGGTAAAATCATAAATGCAAGAATTATTCCGGCGGTTAGCATTCCGATACCGAGAGGCGGACCGGCAAATAATCCTGTTTCTCCAAAAATGCTTTGAAGAACAGGTTGAATGTAATTTGCCATAAACGGTGCAAAAACAAATAATCCCCACATTCCGTAAATTATACTTGGAACGGCAGCAAGCAATTCAATTGCTGTTCCAATTACGTTCGAAATTTTTTGCGGAAGAAGTTCGACTAAAGCAAACGCAATAAGAATCCCCAAAGGTAAAGCAATAATCATTGCAATCAGTGTTGAAATCAACGTACCCCAAATACTTGCTGCTGCTCCGAATTCACCTTTTACCGGATTCCAAATATCCGCAATTAAAAAGTTGATGCCGAATTTTTTTATCGAAAGTAAGGAATTGTTGAAAAGCTCGATGAACAATCCGAGCATAATTATTAAAATAACTACTGCTCCGGCAAGCGATAAAATTCTGAAAACTTTATCGGAAGTTCTTTCGTTAGTTCTATCGGTACTTGTTTTCGATAAAATTTTCATTAGCAAAAATTATCTGAATTTCCAAACCGGTTTTCCGTTTGCTTTAATTTCTTTTGCCCAAACACTTTCCACTTGCAAATAAACGCTCGAAGGAATTGGAACGTAATCAAGTTTTGCGGCAAGTTCGGCTCCGTTTTTGTAAGACCAATCGAAAAATTTCAAAACGGTTAAAGCTTTTTTCTCGTCCTTTTGAGTTTTATGCATTAAAATAAACGAAGCACCGCAAATTGGCCAAGTATCTTTTCCTGGTTGATTTGTTAAAACCAAATAAAAATCCTTTGCGTTTTTCCAATCGGCATTTTTAGCAGCTGCTTGAAACGTTGATAATTCGGGTTTTACATAATTTCCTTCTGCATTTTGCAATAAAACATAATTCATTTTATTTTGAAGTGCGTAAGCATATTCTACGTATCCGATTGCTCCATCTACTTTACGGACAAATGCGGCAACACCTTCGTTACCTTTTCCCGCAACACCGTTTGCATCGGGCCAACTTACCGCTTTACCAAACGAGACTTTTTCTTTCCATTCGGGAGAAATTTTCGATAAATAATTCGTGAAAATCCACGTTGTCCCGGAACCATCTGCACGATGGACAGTAACAATCGCTTTATCCGGCAATTTCAAATCGGGATTGTTTTTCCTAATTTCGGGAGAATTCCATTTTTTAATTTTACCAAGATAAATATCCGCAATATTTTCAGCGGTAAGATGAATCTCGCCCGGCTTAATTCCTTTAATATTAACCACAGGAACAACTCCGCCGATTATCATCGGAAATTGAACCAACCCCGTTTTTTCAAGTTCTTCCGGTTTTAACGGAGCATCGGAAGCACCGAAATCAACGGTGTTTGCTTTTATTTGAGCAATTCCACCGCCCGAGCCAATCGATTGATAATTAATTTTGACATTGGAGATTTTTTCGTACTTATTTGCCCATTGTGCATAAACCGGATATGGGAAAGTTGCTCCCGCACCGTTAATTGTTATTTTTTGAGTATTCGAGATTTTCGGGTTTTCCTTTTTGTTGGAGCAACCGAAAAACAAAAATGCAATTGCAAGAACTGCTACTGTTAAGCTTTTGATTTTCATTTTCTTTCCTTTTAATTTTTTAATCAATTGAATTTCGAACTTAAAAATTGTAAATAAATGTTAGAATTTTGTTAGGAAATTGTTTTTTATTTATTAAGTAGTACACAAATTTTTTGTTACTTCTTACTCCCATTTACTTAAACAAAATAAAAATATTGCAAAGAATACTTCTGCTAATTATTTTCTGTTACAATAAATTTTACAATTCAGTAAACATTATCAGCGGCGTTTATGCAAATATCGGCAAATCTTAAAAATCGTTTGAAGAATGCAGATAAAATTGTTTTCCTAACAGGGGCTGGAATTTCCGCGGAAAGTGGTATTCCAACATTCCGTGGGGAAAACGGTTTGTGGAAAAATTTTCGTCCTGAAGAACTGGCAAATTTCAACGCATTTATTAAAAATCCCGACTTGGTTTGGGAGTGGTACCAATACAGAAGAGACATAGTACGAAAGGCAAAACCCAATTCCGCTCATTTGGCAATTACCGGCTTTCAGAAACTATTTAAAGATGTTACGGTAATTACTCAAAATGTTGATAATCTTCACACAAGAGCCGGTAATGAAAATGTTCTTGAACTACATGGAAATATCGAAAAAAATTATTGTATAGATTGCAAGCAAAGATATGATTTTACAGACTTTTCGGAGAATAAGAAAGGTGTTCCGAGGTGCAAAAAATGTGGTGGAATTATTCGTCCGGACGTTGTTTGGTTTGGCGAATCCTTACCACAAGATATTTTTCGAAAAGCTGAAAATAAAACAATGCAAAGTGAAATTTTCTTTGTTGTAGGAACTTCGGCAGTTGTGTATCCTGCGGCGGGATTAGCTTATCTTGCAAAAGATTACGGTTCGTACGTAGTAGAAATAAATATAGATACGACGGATTTTTCGTATTCTGTAGCCGATGAGGTTTTACTTGGAAAAGCAGGTGAAGTATTACCCAAAATTTTATCTCTTGCAGAAACCCTCAGAAAATAATACTAATCCCTCTATTAAATAAAAATAAAATCCCCCTAAATATGTAGAAAAATATTATTTTTCATCAGCAACGTGGAATCTGTAAAATTCCGCAATTGAAATATTCGTTCCGTTAGCTTTGTTGTACTCTTCAATAAGTTGTCCAACTGTTTTGTTATTATCTTTAACAAAAGTTTGTTCGAGCAAACAAACTTCACCAAAGAATTTGTTCAACTTACCTTCGGCAATTCTATCGACTATTTGCTCAGGCTTGCCTTCTTTAAGAGCAACTTCTTTGTAAATTTCTTTTTCTTTTGCAATCACATCTGTCGGAACATCGTCTCTTTTAACATAAAGAGGTTTCATCGCAGCAATTTGCATCGCAATATCTTTAAACAATTTTTCAATTTCGTCGTTCATTTCAGATACGTTGCACACTTTAAGCATTACACCAAGATTTGCACCGTGGTGAATGTAATCAACAACAACACCGCTTTCGGCATTTACAATTGCAAAATTGGAAATCTCAATTTTCTCTCCGATTTTGCCAATTACTTCGTTTAATTTTTCAGATACTGTAACACCGTCAATTTCGAGAGTAAGTAATTCATCGATATTGGCAGGTTGTTTTTCTACAATTAAATCGAGAATTTGTTTAGCAAAGTTGACAAAATCATCACTGTTTGCAACAAAATCGGTTTCGCAATTTACTGCCAAAATAGCACCGGATTTTCCATTGTTCCAAATCTTGGTAACAACAACGCCTTCGTTTGCCGCACGTTCAGCTCTTTTTGCTGCAACCGAAGCTCCTTTTTTTCTTAAAATTTCAACAGCTTTATCAAAATCGCCATCTGCTTCTTGTAACGCCTTTTTACAATCCATCATACCGGCGCCGGTCATATCTCTTAATTTCTTTACATCTGCTGCACTAATTGCCATTTTTATTTATTCCTTATTTTTTCTTATTCTTTATTTTCGGTTGTTTCTTTGGTATCGTTAGTTTCGGTATTTTCAGCTGCTTTTGTTTCAGTAGATTTGTTTTCCGTATCAGTCTTTGGTGTTTCTGTTTTTACTTCTTCGTTTTCAGGTTTCTCTTCAGTCTCTATTTTTTCTACTTTTGATTCATCTTTTTTGAAAGGTTTTTTCGAACCTTTCCCTTTTTTGTCTTTAGCATCGAATCTAACTCTTCGTACGCGAGGTTTCTTTCTTCCGCCTTTTTTCTCTTCCGAAATTTTCTTTTCCATTTCGTCTTCGGCACTCATTTCGGCTTTAAGTTCTTCGGCTTTTGCTTTCCCTTCAATTACCACATCAGCCAAAGTCTTTGTAATCAATTCAATAGTCCGTGCTGCATCGTCGTTTGCCGGAATAACATAATCAACTTCGTCAGGGTCGCAATTTGTATCAACAATAGCAAAAATTGGAATGTTTAATCTTTGTGCTTCTTTTACAGCAATATCTTCTTTTCGAATATCTACAATAAAAATAGCCCCAGGAAGTCTTTGCATTGTTTCGATACCTTCGAGAACTTTTCTTAATTTATCGCGTTCGCGAGTAAGTTTAAGGACTTCCTTTTTCGTTATTTTATCGAAAGTTCCGTCGTTTTCCATTTTGTCAATATTGTGTAAACGAGCAATACTTTTCTTAATTGTTTGGAAATTAGTAAGCATTCCACCCAACCATCTCTCGCTTACCCAATTACTATTTGAGCGTTTTGCTTCGTTGGCAATAACAGTTTTAGCTTGTTTTTTTGTCCCTACAAAAAGAACATTTTTTCCGCTTGCTACAATTGAATACAAAGCATCTGCTGCTTTGTCAATTAAATTAACGGTTTTTCTCAAATCAATAATGTGAATCCCGTTTTTTTCCATAAATATATATGGTTTCATTTTGGGATTCCAACGGCTGGTAAGGTGGCCAAAGTGCGCACCAGATTCGATAAGTTGTTTAAGTGTAACTCTTGACATAATGTTTCTCCTGTTTTGCTTCTACTTTCTTCATCTCTGCTTATCATCCCAATATTTTAGGGACACAGGAAGCAGATCCGAAAGTATGAATGATTAATAAATTAAGACAATTAAAAAATGAAACGAAAAATTAACGTTTCGAAAATTGGAATCTTTTTCTGGCTTTCGGTTGTCCGTATTTTTTACGTTCAACCATTCTCGGATCTCTTCTAAGAAGACCTTCGGTTTTAAGAACTTGGCGATAATCCGGATTAATATCAACCAAAGCACGAGCAATACCCAATCGAATTGCTTCGGCTTGTCCGGTTAATCCACCGCCTCTTACGTTAACAAAAACATCGTATTTACCGAGGGTATCAGTCACGGAAAAAGGTTGCAAAACCGAATTTCTGTGAACGTCGGTAGGAAAGAAATTTTCCAATTCCCTTTTATTTACGGTAACTTTACCGGAACCGCTTTTTAAATAAACTCTTGCAACCGATGTTTTTCTTCTTCCAACAAAAATTTTGTTCGCCATTTATTCCTCTTTCAATTTACAAACTTAATGGTTCGGGTTTTTGTGCCGAATGCGGATGAGTTTCCCCAGCATAAACTTTTAATTTTTTAATAAGTTTTCTTCCCAAGCGGTTTTTCGGAAGCATTCCCCATACTGCATGTTCAATAACACGTTCAGGATGTTTTTTAATCATTTCCTTAAATGTAGTTTCTTTACCGCCACCAGGGAATTGAGTATGGTGGAAATAAGTTTTTAATTCTTCACGTTTACCGCTTAATTTAATTTTTTCCGCATTAATTACAATAACAAAGTCGCCGGTATCAAAATTCGGCGTAAAAATCGGTTTATGCTTTCCGCGAAGAATTTTCGCAATTTCACTTGCCAATCTACCTAAAACTTTATCCGTAGCGTCAACAACATACCACTTACGATTGGCGTCTTCTGTCTTAATAAATTTCGTTATTTTTTCTTGTTTCACGAAATCCTCCAAATACAAAAATTTTTTTAGCCTGTAAATATATTTTTATTTTATCGGAATGTCAAATTTTAAAAATATTGGGATTTTATGGGAAAAACTTTGCTATTGAATTGAAATGATACTTAATAAGGAAATACTATATGGAATTGGCGTACCTATCTTCGACTTTTTTCATAAAAACTCTATTAAGCAAAGCTAAAATATCCTTTTTGAAGAAAGGTTTGGAAATGTAATAATCCAATCCGTGCGAAAGAAAATATAATTTATCGCTATTACTTGCAAAAGCAGTTAAAGCAATAAAAGGTTTTTTTCTGTAACGATTAATTTTTCTTATCTTCTCAGTTAATTCAATACCATTAATTTCTTCACTTAAAGCAATGTCCATAAGAACTGCATCGTAATCGTGTTTTTCAGCTAACTCAAATGCCTCTTCAGGGTTTTGTGCAATATCAATATCGTATTCTTCTCTTAATAATCTTTTTAATGAAATGAGCGACATATCGTCATCATCAACATAAAGTAATTTTTTTTGAGATTTTAAAGCATTCATTTTAAGCTCTCAATCTTTCATTTTGTTATTATAAAAACACTCTCACTATTAATAAAAATAACCATAATTTTTCTTAGTCAAAAATGTACATCATTTTGAATAAATTTGCAAATACTTTTATTATTTGTTCGCAACCCTTTTCAATAATTTATTAAGTTCTTTTTTTCCATTATGAAAAATATCGTCCTTATCGTAAACCAGCGACTTACCATTAGAAACCAAATGTTTTCCATCCACAAAAACTTCTTTTACATGTTTTGAGGAAGAAGAATAAATTATTGCTGAATAGATATTACTTTTGTCAACAATAAGTGGTTGCTCGGGATTATTTAAATCCAAAGCGACTAAATCCGCTTTTTTCCCTTCTTCAATGCTTCCTATTTCATCTTCAATGCCTAAGGCTTTTGCTCCTTCGATTGTTGCAAGGCGAAATACAGTTTCCGCTCTCATTGAAGTTGGTCCGTGTATTGGTTTTTGAATTAACGAAGCAAGTCGCATTTCAGTAAACATACTTAAATTATTATTACAAGGAGGACCATCCGCACCGAGCGAAACAGAAATATTTTCAACTAAATATCGAGGAATATTAGCAATACCGGAAGCTAATTTAAGATTGGCAGAAGGACAATGAGAAATTTTCGTATCGGTTTCTTTAAGTATTCCAATCTCCTTTTCGTTTACGTGAATTCCGTGTGCTAGAATTGTTTTACTTCCGAGAACACCAATTGAATTGAAATACTCAATATTTTCCATACCGGTTTTTTCTTTTACTGCTTTTATTTCTCCTTTATTTTCGGAAGAATGCGTATGATAAAGCGAGCCGGCAAAATCTTTTTGAATTTCGCGTGTTTCAATCAATAGTTTTTCGCTGCACGAAAGAACAAAACGAGGAGCAAAAGCATATTTTATTCTACCATTTGCCGAATTGTGAAATTCCCGAGCAAGGCTGTAACTTTCTTCAATGCTTTTTTTAGTATCCTCTTTAAAATCCGGGAAAATGTCATTTTCGTCTATCATACATTTTCCGGCAAAAGCACGAATTCCACTCGAAATTAGTTCATCAAAAACAACTTGCTGATGATTCATTGTTCCCATATCAAGAATTGTTGTCGTCCCACCAGTTAATAATTCGTAAATTCCCAATTTAGCAGAGGCACGCAAGGATTCTTCATCGTGAGAAAATTCGTAAGGGAAAATATGCTTTCGCAACCAATCCAACAATTCCAAATCGTCTGCAAGTCCACGGAAAAGCGTTTGGCAAAGATGAACGTGCGTTTGGACAAAACCTGGAATTATTACATAGTTTGAGTAATCATAAACAACATCAAAAACATCTTCCGAGAAATTTTCCGTTTTATCTATTTTTGTAATTTTTCCGTTTTCTACTGCAAGAGAGAATCCGTTTAATATATCTCCATTGTTATTTACCGTAACAATTGTTCCGGCTTTTATTAAAATGCTACTCATAATTTCCTCTTTTATTACATTAAAATATATTGTAAAAAAACCAAGGGCAAATGTATTGAGTAAATTGAAAATTCCATAATTTGATTTAAAAAACTTTTTATGATATATTTGTAAACTTAATTTGAAATTAAAATAATAAGGTAAAAGATGGCTCATCATAAGTCTGCAAAAAAGAGAATTAGACAAAACGAAACGAGACGATTAAGAAACAAAGCGGCTTTGCACGAAATTAAAACATTAATTAAAAAGGTACGAAGTGCAGAAACCAAAGAAGAGGCTGAAAAACTTTTGCGTCAAGCAATTTCGCGTATCGATACGAATGTTACGAAAGGACGTTTACACAAAAATACCGCAGCAAGAAGAAAATCGCAGTTAACCCGTTACGTTAATTCTCTTAAATCCGAATAAAGAATTTTCTTGAACAAAATAAAAAACCGGCATAAAGCCGGTTTTTTATTTTACAATTCTCATTACACTACTTAAACAATTTTTCATAAACCGATTTAGGTAAATTTTTAAAGGGAACAAAAATTTCAATCATTCCTTCCGAATAAGGTGCAATTTCGTATTGATTAAAAATAAACGTCAGACCTTTTTCCGAAATCTTGAAATTGTCATTGAACTTATTCGATTTTACAAATTCGCCCCATAATCCACCTTCTTTCAGCGTCATACTATCTTTAATCTTAAACTTTTTGTGCAAACCTTTTTTTATTTCTTTAATAATTGCCTCTTGCTCTTCTTTACTAAAAACATTTTTCAATAAAACCGGCTTACCATTCTTAAACTTGAAATTATAATAAGCCACAGTTTCATTTCCGTGGGCGCCTCCTGTGAATTCATAATTATCATATTTTAACGAAACTACCGGATTACAAAAACACTCCATAGTCATCTTGTTATCATATCGCCACGAGTTCCGATAATCGGGATTTTCCGCAATAAATTCGGCAAAATCCTTCTTAGTCAATTCATAAAACTCATTGATATTCGAAGGTTTGCTTGCTTCCGGAAAATTTTCAAAAAATTTATCTTTAATAAATTTGTTAATAGGTTGAACATTTGCATTGGCAGAAACAAGAGAATCGTAAACAACGGTAAATTCCATACAAGCACCGGTTTCGCAATTGCCGAAAGTTTTTTTGAAATCCTTTCGAACGGATGTAATTTTTAAATCGCTATTCCCGCTTCCGCACGAAGTAAAAAACAAAGCCAATAAAAATATTGCTATTTTTTTCATTAGTCCTTCATCCTCCCACCATGTTCTTCGTTAATGAAAATCCAGCTAACTACTTTACCAATATCTACTCCTTTGAAATCATTCCAATAACGTTTGTTACGAACGTACATTGAACTTGTATCTTCTTCAGGAATTGAGTTAGCTTCGTCAATGATTGCAAGAATACGCTCTTTCCATTTGTCAATGTTTGTTACACGCAAATCAACCCAGCCGTCTTTTGCCCAAAGTTCAATATTTTCTTGTGTAATTTCAAGTTCATTTTCTCCACGGAAAGGAGGAATTTTAATTTCGTTTCCGCGTAAAAGATTTTTTCCATCGGGCAATAAAACCGGAATTCCAATAGAAAGCATTTGGTTACGGAGTTTATCGTTGGATTTAATAATCTCGGTCATTTTTTCAGAAAATTCTTGTGAAGAGATTTGCGGAATTTTTTCCATATCACCAGCAATTAATTTCATTAGATAAATTTCGTATAGTAACTTTGAGAGTCTCGGCGGACCTAAAAGTTCGAATGCTACGCTATCGATGTTGTGAATTTTTTCGAGTTCTTCAAGTTTTTCAACAGCAAAGTGTTGTAAAAATCCGGCACGGTAGGTTGGCTCTAACGTTGCATTATCCAGTGCGTTAATTATATCGTGTCCGGTATTTCCGCCTTGAATTTCAAAAATTACATCATCGGCTATTTCTTGCGGTGTTACGTATTCCATTTGTCCTTGCGAAGTTATTGCCTCAAATTCGCCGCGCGAAAATGTTCCGTTTTCTCCGGTATCAATAAATACCGATTTCAAAGTATCGCCGGTTTTGGGGAATTTCTCTCCGATTTGTAATTTTAATTTCCCTTCGAGTTTAAAGGGCGAATCGAAAGGAACATCAACAATTTCAATTGGTTTTCCTCTTCTCTTTATTTCCCCGTAATCAATTCGTTTCCAAGCAATTGCTGCGGTAGGTTTAATCTCTTTAATTATCGGGGCTTCCGGAGTTCTTCCCATCAAGAACAAAAGCAAAGTATGTGCTCCGGCAACCGATGATTTACTTAACAATACACGCGAAGGTCGTTCTTCGCTGTGAGTATATGGAATATTCAATCCCATTCCTCCCGTTCCGCTTGTTCCAATTTTAACATAAATTCTTGTTCCAGCTTCGAGCATCGAATTATAAAGAACTTGAATATGCCTGATTAATTGCGGCACGTAGAGTGTACAAAGCAATTGCTCTGTTGCTTTTATTACCTCTTCTTTATCGGGATTACTCGAAATTAGTTTTTTAATATTTCGATATGATGTGTAAACATCCTGGTAAGCAATTCCGGTTGCAGAGTTAATTGCATCGATTAATATTTCCGGTTTGTGTTCCATTAAAAGATTGTAAAGCGACGAAGCCTTAAGAATCTCATCGTTGAGTTCATCCATAATATCGGAAAGAAGAGTTTCGCGTTTTTCCGAGTCATTCAAAATTTCGTATCTGTCCAAATCTTTAAACTCGTTCCGAACAAAAATATTTCCCCACCAAGGAATAAAATAATCTTCGGGTAAATGAGGATTTTCTTTCCTTAATCTCTCGCAAGCTTCTTCGGCTTCGGATTGTTTAAGCGAAGTTACGATAACTTGCTTCGGGTTTTTCTTAATAATTTTTCTGATAATCGCATTCCCGACAAGTCCCCACCCGCCGAGAACTAAAACTTTTTTGCCTTGAATATCCATCTTTCATCCTTCCTAATTTCTATTCGGTATGTTGTTAATAAAGTTAAGATTTATCACTCTGATTAGCAAATAAAAAACTACCATATTTTTTTTGTTGCAATGACTACTTGAATTTTCATTTCATTATTTTAATAACTGAAAATTAAAAATCTACGAGAGGTTTATTATGAAATCGAAATTTCAGTTTGCTATTATTGTTCTTTTTGTAATTGCATTTTCAATTGATGGATACACCCAATCAAAGCTACGTTATCCAAAACCAAAAAAAGTAAATGTTGTAGATGATTATTTCGGAACAAAAGTTCCCGATCCATATCGGTGGATGGAAGATGTAAATTCGCCGGAAACAAAGCAATGGGTAAAAGAAGAAAATAAGCTAACCGAAAAATATCTTTCACAAATTCCTTTTAGAGAAAAGATACGGAAAAAACTAACTGAACTTTTTAACTATGAAAGATATTCAGCACCTTCCAAACAAGGCGAATATTACTTCTTTTATAAAAACAACGGCTTGCAAAATTATAGTGTCCTTTATTATCAAAAAGGTCTGGACGGAAAACCGAAAGTTTTTCTTGACCCGAATAAATTTTCGAAAGATGCTTCCGTAAGTCTTGCAGGATTAAATTTTTCAAAAGACAGCAAGTATGCTTCTTATTCCGTATCCCGTGGTGGTTCCGATTGGCGTGAAATTTATGTAATGGAAGTAGCAACCAGAAAAAAACTAAGCGACCATTTACAATGGGTGAAATTTTCGGGAATGTCTTGGTACAAGGACGGATTTTATTACAGCCGTTACGATGCACCTAAAGAAAATGAAAAACTAAAAGTAAAAAACGAATTTCAAAAACTTTACTACCATAAAATAGGAACACCGCAATCGGAAGATATTTTAGTTTTGCAAGATAAAAAACATCCCAAATATGGATTTGATGGCTACGTAACTCAAGACGAAAAATATTTAATTATCAGCGTTTGGCAAGGCTCTTCCGATTATAACGGCATTTATTATAAAGATTTGTCAAATCCACAAAATCCGATTGTTCATTTATTTGACAAATTCGATGCCGAATATTCGTTTGTTGATAATATTGACGGCAAATTTTTATTTAAGACAAATAAAAACGCCCCTAACGATAAAATTGTTTTAGTCGATCCTCAAAATCCTGCCGAAAAAAACTGGTTGACAATTATTCCGGAAAAGAATTTCCCGATCCAAGGGATTTCCCATGTTGGCGGTAAACTTATTGTATCTTATTTGAAAGATGCTAATACAAAAGTTTATGTTTATTCCGAAAAAGGCAAATTCGAAACCGAAATAAAATTACCGGCAATTGGTTCGGCTTACGGATTCAATGGCAAGCGTAATGACAAAGAAGTTTTTTACACATTTACATCTTTTGTTTATCCGCCAACAATTTACCGATATAATATTGAAAAAAACGAATCCAGATTATTTAGAAAATCAAATGTTAAGTTTAATCCTTCCGATTATGAAACAAAGCAAGTCTTTTACAAAAGTAAAGACGGCACAAAAATTCCAATGTTTATTACATATAAAAAAGGATTGAAATTAAACGGCAACAATCCAACTCTCTTATATGCTTACGGTGGATTTAATATTTCGTTGACACCTTATTTTTCGATAACAAGAATGTTTTGGATTGAAAACGGCGGAGTTTTTGCTCTTGCTAATATCCGTGGTGGCGGAGAATATGGAGAAAAGTGGCACAAAGCTGCAATGAAAGAAAAAAGACAAAACGCTTACGATGATTTTATTGCTGCTGGTGAATATTTAATTAATCACAAATACACGTCTCACGAAAAATTGGCAATTATGGGTGGTTCTAACGGCGGATTATTAATGGGCGTAATTATTAATCAGCGACCCGATTTGGCAAAAGTTGCAATTCCAATGGTAGGTGTAATGGATTTATTACGTTTTCAAAAATTCACAATCGGTTGGGCTTGGGTTCCCGAATACGGTTCAAGCGATAATGAAAACGAGTTTAAGTATTTGTATAAAATTTCACCATACCACAACCTAAAGAAAGGAGTTAAATATCCTGCAATTTTAGTAACTACTGCTGATCACGACGATAGGGTTTTCCCTGCACATTCTTTTAAATACGCCGCACGTCTGCAAGAATACAACGGAGGAAATAATCCAACACTAATTAGAATTGAAACAAAGGTAGGACACGGTGCTGGAACAAATATCAATAAAACAATTGATTTATATACAGATATTTATTCTTTCATATATTTCAATATGGGAATAACACCCAAATTATAACACAAAATAATTTGTAAAATTGATTTTTAAATTGTAGGAACGGAATTGTTTCGTTCCTACAATTTTCTCCTTCATCCGAAACTAAATTTCGAATAGAATTTGCAACCGAAATTTTATTTCAGTAAAAGTCCCGTAGGGACGAAAT
This sequence comes from uncultured Melioribacter sp., assembly GCA_964477915.1. Classification (GTDB taxonomy): domain Bacteria; phylum Bacteroidota; class Ignavibacteria; order Ignavibacteriales; family Melioribacteraceae; genus WGAL01. Next base: position 13,600 of record CAYZGB010000043.1, read on the forward strand.
CTTTGTAGTAGAAAATTAGAGAAAGAAAAACCAAAGCTCCGTATGAGCGCAACCTTTAATCTGTAAACCGTGAACTGTGAGCTGAAATTTTCAGCGTTCAGTTTCCAGCGTCCAGCGTTCAGCACTGACAAAAGTCGGGGTTAATCCTTCCGCAACTGAGTTTCGGACAAGAATAACAAACGAAATTTTATTATTGAACTATTTACTTTATGAACTTTTAACTCTATTAACTTTCAACAAAAAATATTCCCCTATTCCC
>CAYZGB010000044.1:0-13799 GCA_964477915.1 uncultured Melioribacter sp.
TTGGATAAAAGCATAGCCTTTTACCCAAAATTCAGTTGCCTAGGGACACTACGATTAACTGACACTCGTTATCCTAATTGCAAAATTTTTAAGGAGTAAAAAAATGAAAGAAGTGAATAAAGAACAAGAGAAGCGGTTTTTTGATGCCACATTTGAATCCGGATCTAGAAAATCCGTTTCCAAATTCTATGCAATTACTAAAAGTAGCAGAGAATATTATGAAAATTTTCTACTTCATAACTGCCAAGGTAAAAATGTTCTTGAATATGGTTGTGGACCCGGATCATACGCTTTCTTGTTGTCTAAAAAGGGTGCGAATGTTATAGGTATTGATATATCTGATGTAGCGATTAGATTAGCTAACGAACGAGCTAAAAAAGAGGGATTAAAGAATATTAGTTTTGAGGTAATGGATGCGGAAGCGATGCAATTCGAAGATAACAGTTTCGATATAATTTGTGGTACAGGTATTCTACACCATCTTAATTTGGATAGATCTTTGAGAGAGTTAGCGCGAGTTTTAAGACCTGATGGCAAAGCAATCTTTATAGAACCTTTGGGCCATAATCCTCTTATAAACCTTTTTAGAAAATTAACACCGAAACTAAGAACAAAAGATGAACATCCTCTAAAAGTTAAAGATTTGTCATTTTTGGAGAATTTTTTCCACGAAGTCCATCTTGAATTTTTTCATCTGTTTTCACTGTTGGCTGTCCCATTTAGAAATAACAGGGTATTTCCTTTTGTCCTTAAACTTTTGGACAACTTTGATAAAAATCTTTTTAAATTGATGCCGCTTTCAAGACCGATTGCTTGGACAGTAGTGATTATTCTTGAGAAACCTAAAATAGCTGAGAAAAAATAACATAGGATTTGTGGTTAGCTTCATTTTCGCAACTGCTTTTCTATTTGAAAGAACGTAACCTTTCGAACAAATTCTCTCTTCGATTTCCAGGCATCAAATGCAAAACCGAAATAATCCATAAATAAACTCTGTTAAATTTTCGTATCCACTCCATCCCGAATTGTAATTATTTGTAAATAAGTTTTGTATGTCTTTTTTTTATTAATTATTTTTGATAAACAAAACAAAAACAATAGGAAAAACAATGCCGGAAACAATAAAAAAACTCGAAGATTTATTATTGGAAAATGAAGAAACCTCAGTTAGAAAAGCCGAAAAAGTTGCAATTGTTGGTGCAGGCACTTTGGGACAAGGAATAGCACAAACGATTGCCGCAGCCGGATTGGACGTAAAAGTTGTTGAAAAAGACGAGGAATCGAAAAATCGCTCGTTAAAACAATTGAGCGAAAGTATGGACCGCGAAATTGCCCGCTGGGGAATGACTTCGAGCGAAAAGAAAGCGATTTTGAGCCGTATTTATTGGCATACGGAACTCGAAAAGCTTAATCAATGCGATTTAATTATTGAAGCCGTTGGGGAAAATCTTGAACTCAAAAAAGAGATTTTTTCCAAATTGGATAAAATTGCCAAAGAAGAAGCGATATTCATTACAACGACTTCAACGTTAAGTTTGGAGGAAATAGCAAATGTTACAAACCGTAAATGTAAATTTGTAGGAATGCACTTTTTAACGCCTGTTCCCAAAGTAAAGCTCGTTGAAGTTGTCCGCACAATCGATACGGCGGAAGAAACAATGAACAAAATAAAAAAGTTTGCTACAACAATTGGTAAAACCGCTGTTGAGGTTTACGAGTATCCGGGATTTATTACAACTCGCGTAATTGTTCCTTTGCTGAACGAGGCAATGCACGTTTTGTTGGAAGGACTTGCAACCGCACACGACATAGATTTGGCTATGAAACTTGGTTACAATATGCCTATTGGCCCGCTGGAACTCGCCGATTCAATGGGACTTGACGAAGTTTTAGCATGGATGCAAGAATTGTGGCAAACACTCGGCGAACCGAGATACCGTCCTTGTCCCCTTTTGCGTAAGCTTGTTCGCGAAAGAAAGCTCGGTAAAAAAACCGGAGAAGGCTTTTTTAAATACGATAAAAACGGAAGAATAATTACGGAGAATAAACAATGAAAGTAATGGTTTTAAATTGCGGAAGTTCGTCGATAAAATATCAATTGATAGAAACATTAAACGGAAAACCGCTTGCAAAGGGTGCTGTTGAACGAATTGGAATGGCATCGGCACTACTTACCCACCAACCTCATAACGGCGAAAAAATTAAAATTGTCGGTGAAATACTCGATCACAAAATTGCAATCGAATATGTCCTTGCCGTGTTAATGAGCAAGAACCACGGCGTAATTAGTGATATGAATGAAATCGATGCGGTTGGGCATCGTGTTGTTCACGGAGGGGAAACTTTTTCCGGTTCCGTTTTAATAACAGATAATGTAATGCAAGCAATAAAAGATAATATAGACATTGCACCTTTGCATAATCCTGCTAATATAAAAGGTATTCAAGCAGCAAAAGCACATTTACCAAACGTTCCGCAAGTAGCTGTTTTTGATACGGCATTTCACGTAAATATGCCTCCTTATGCTTACCTATACGGTATTCCCTACACTTTATATAAAAGATACAAAATACGTCGCTACGGATTTCACGGAACTTCTCATAGATATGTTTCGCAACGTGCAGCGGTAAGATTAGGTAAACATATCGAAGATTTGAAAATTATTACTGCACATCTCGGAAACGGTGCAAGTATGGCGGCAATTAAAAACGGACGTTCTATTGATACTTCAATGGGCTTTACACCGCTGGAAGGATTGCTTATGGGAACAAGAACCGGCGATATGGACCCCTCCGTAATTCTTTACATAATGGGAAAAGAAGAATTGACACTTTCCGAAGCTAATACATTGATGAATAAGCACAGTGGACTTTTCGGTATAAGCGGCGAAAGTAGCGATATGCGAGAAATTGAGGAAGCAATGGAAGATGGAAATAAAAGAGCTAAATATGCTTTCGATGTTTTTACATACAGAATTAAAAAGTACATCGGTTCTTATGCCGCTGCTCTCGGCGGACTTGATGCTCTTGTTTTTACAGGAGGAATTGGTGAAAATTCTGTAAAAGTAAGAAAATCTGTTTGCGAAGGTTTGGATTTCCTTGGAATTAAACTTGACGATAAGAAAAACGAAAATGCGAATGGAGAAGCAATTTTATCGACAGATGATTCGCCGGTGAAAATATTGAAAATTCCTACAAATGAAGAATTGGTTATTGCTTTGGATACCGAAAGAATTGTGCAAGAAATCAATCAAATCAAGGAAGATTAGAAAATTAAGTCAATAAAGTTTTTGTCCGTACAAGTTGGAACAAAATAAAACCTCTCCAAAATTAGGCGGGTTTATTCCCGCCTTTTTTTATTTTCAAGGAATTGCAATTACAAAAGGAACGGGAATAAAGGAAACAATAAAAATAATAATTGCAAACCAACCCAGGATTTTTCGTTTTAAATCGAGTTGATAATTAACATAAACTGGCGGATGTTTTACTTTAATAAAAAAGTACAATAGAAAAGCCCAGAATAGCCAACCCATCCAACCGAGACCGAAATTTAAATCGAATGTTGAATCAATAAAACCGAATAAACCGCTTGCAAAGAGAAAAATCATAAACACTGATGCTACGGTTTCTTGAATTTTTTCGCCGAACATTGCGTAAATAATATGTCCGCCGTCCAATTGTCCTACCGGCATTAAATTCATCGAAGTAATTAACAACCCAAACCAACCGGACATTAAAAACGGGTAATGATACATTTCGCTCATCGGAGGGACAAACTGACCGGGCTGTGTAAGCAAATGTTGAAGTAAAGAATAAAGCAAAGTATTTCCGAATGTCAATTCAATCGCATCTTTCCCAAAATCTGGCGAAAAATAATCGGGATGTATGGAAAGAATATATTCCACACCGGGCAAATGTGTAAATCCGTAAATCAATACGATTAATGTAGCAATAAAACCGGCAATAGGTCCGGCAACGCCTATATCGAACAACTTTTTGTTATCCGAAATTTGTTCTTTTATTTTAATAACCGCACCCATTGTCCCGAAATTTAGAAAGCCCGGAATAGGCGGAAAAGGAATATAAAAAGGCAAAGTTGTATTTACTTTATGATAACGTGCGGCAAAATAATGCCCGAACTCGTGAACCGAAATAATAAACAAAACCGAAAGTGCGTATAGCAAACCGTGTTTAATTAAATCCGAAAATTCATAAGGAGGCATTTTGCCGGTTGTCCATTCCATACCAGCGAAAATTGTTGTAAATAATGTAATGATAAATAAACCGAGATGTAAACAAGCGTTGTTTTTCTTCATTCAAAAACCTGCACTAACGTTTTCCTAATTTCTTAATTTTTTGCTTTACAAGTTTAACATAAGCATATTTAATTTTCGATGGAATGCTTTTAATAGCCAATTTATTTGTAGGAAAAGCAAAAGAAGGCTCGAAATAGCAATTAACCGTACAGCCTTCACAGAAAGGGAATTTCCCTTCGTTTGCTTCGTAATATTTGTATTCTTCGGTTTCAAAAATTTCCGCAAGAGGTTTATCGATTGGAATTTCCTTTTGCTTAAAATGATAGCAAGGCAAAATCAATTTATTATCGGGCGAAATTACAACGGTTCGCGAAACTGCTTTACACAAAGGGTTTGCGATGTGGTTCCCGCCTTGTCTTCTTAATTCAACAAAGGCAGGATTTATGTAAATATCTTTTTTACCGGAGACGTAATCCTCAATAAAATCAAGTGCTTCGAGCGAAAGCCCGGGATTACCGAAATAAGAAAAAACCGGATTAACAATAAGCATTAGTCCCAATTCGAGAGTTAATTCGTGCATTCGTGGCAATTTTTTGTAAGTATCATTCGTAACCGTAAAAAGAATATCGGGAAATTCGTTCAGCGACCTCGCAATTTCAACACTACGCAAAACCGAATCGAAACAATCGATGCCACGAATTTTATTGTGTTCTTCGGCATCGGGAGAATCAAGCGAAAAATGCAAAAGATTAACTTTTCCGGCGAGCCTTTCGGCAAATTTGGGATAAAGCAAAGTGTTGGTAGTAATGCTTGTTTGCATCTTTAACGAACGAGCAAATTCGGTCATCTCGACAATATGCGGATTTAAGAGTGGTTCGCCTCCTGTCAAATCAATAAACTTAACGCCGAGTTTTGCAAGCTCGGAAACGTTTCGCTTAAAATCATCAAGTGAAGCGTACGGAGAATTTTTAAATTTTCCGTGTGCCGCAAATTCACAAAATTCGCAATAAGCATTGCAACGGTAAGTTACGTAATAATTACAGAGCAGTTTCATCGATATTCCCGCTCTTTCCATTTTATTTTACGCGGCGTAAAAGCAAGAACAAACGTTAGTACTATTACATAAATAACGTAATAAATTTCAAATACAATGAATTCGGAAAATCTAAATTTTAGAGATAATTTTTTGCCAATCGAAAACAAGAATAAGTAATCCGACAAAACCTTGAAAAAAGCAAGCGTTAAAATTTTTGTAGAAAAGAAAAACGGAGAAATTAAAAGCAACAAATTTGTAACAAAGCCCAAACCCATAATAAAATATCCGTCAAATTTGCTTGCAAGTCCGCCAACGCCCCAACGTTTTTTTTGCCAATAAATTTCTTTAACCGTCGAACACGCTTTGGAAGTAACCAAAGCACCAACATCAATTGGGTAAATGTTTTTGTATTTTTTAAGTTTGGCAATATTTGTAACAAGTGCGAAATCTTCTGTTACGGAAAAAGGAATTGCTTCGTAACCACCGGCATCGTAATAGGCTTTACGCCGGAATGACATATTATTTCCAATGCAGCTTAACGATTTTCCCCAATTCATTGTTCCACTTGCCACACCAAGTAGAAAAACAAAATCGAGTGCTTGCATCGATTGGAAAAGGCTTTGGCGTGTTTGGGTTGTAAATCCACCAACAAAAGCAATGCTTTCATCGACGTAGTACGAAGCAAGAGTTTTTGCCCAAGTTGGCGAAACAACACAATCGGCATCGGTTGTTAAAATAATTTCGCCTTTGCTTGCTTTTATTCCATTTGCAAGAGCATTCGCTTTGCCCGGATATTCTACAAGATTTTCCTCCGGCTGAATAAGTTTGAATTTCGGTTTATCGGAAATAAAATTAGAAACAATTGAGTTCGTGGCATCTTCCGAAAAATCATCAACAATTAATATTTCGATTTTGTTTTCCGGGTATTCCAAATTATCGAGCGATTGAATGCATGAAAGAATATTTTGCTCTTCGTTGCGTGCTGCAACAATTACGCTGATTGAAGGTAATTTATCTTCGTCTTCTATTTTATTGTAATGCTTATTTGCTCCAATAAGGAATAGCACAATTTGAATAAAATAAAGAAATACTACTATGGCAAAAATTATTTCAAACATTCGTCAATCTTTCCGAATTCAAATCCTTTATTTTCAGCGGTTTCAATTAAGTACTTTAATCCATCTTCAATAATAGCAGCGGATTTATTGCTATCGTGAAAAACAACAATAGAATTTTGTTTCAAAAAATTATCAATTGCAAACTTAACAATATCGAAATTATTTTCGAAGTCGTAAGTTAGCAAACTCCACATAATATTAGTTAAGCCCAATCGGGAAAGTGTTTTGCTCAATGATAACGGAAATTTCCCGTGAGGCGGACGGAAATATTTAATTTGGTAATTAAAATTTTCGTAAGCGTAATTTTGTACTTTTTCGATTACCTCAATTTGTTTGGCGTTTGAAATTTTTGTTAATATATTGTGCGACCAAGTGTGATTGCCGAGCGTGTGCCCTTCTTGAATAATTGTTTTTGCAAGTTGTGGATTACGTTGAAGATTTTTCCCCACAGCGAAAAATATTGCTTTTATTTTTGCTTTGTCTAATATCCGCAATATTTTATCGGTAGTTGCCGGATTCGGACCATCGTCGAAAGTCAAAAGAATTTTATTGCAATTTGTTTCCCAATAAAAGCGGTTAAAAATTTTCCTAACAATAATTGGCGGCACAAAATAAAATTTCGATTTTTTACTATGAGATTTCAACGCTTTATTTTCCTTCCTTTCCATTCGTAATTACCAAAAACTCCGGCAATTGAGGAAAATAAAATGTAAGGAATTTGAAAAATTTCGGTAAGTAAAAAATATTTTAGAAGACTTTTCTCAAATAAAAATCCTGCACCTTGTTTAACAACAAGAAATTCGGTAATCGATTTTAAAATAAACAAGTAGAAAAACCATTTGATTGAAATTCCCCAAAGCGGTGCAAAAAGTAAATAAATTAGGGAAAGGTAAAAGAGGAAGATAAAGAAAAGCAATAAAATCAATGATTTATTGAAGTAAAATAAACTTTTGCTTGCCCAACGTTTCCGCTGTTCAAAAAATTCGGAAATGTTTTTTTTCGGTTCGGTTTTGACAATTGTTTTTTTATCGAAAGCAAATTTTATTTTGTAATCGGTCTCGGTTGCTATTTTTTGCATTAAAATTTCATCGTCGCCGGAAGTCAAATTTTTATTATCGGAATATCCGTCCACAACATCGAACGCTTTTTTGCGATAAGCAAAATTCGCAGCGTTCGAAATTACCGGATTTCCAGCACCGATTAATCCGGCACCCGTTAATACTAGCCCAGCGAATTCCAATTTCTGCATTTTTTCGAACAAAGTGTTTTCGCCAATAAAAACAACAGGTCCGGAAACCACACCGGTTTTCTCATCAAAATACGAGATTAAATCTAATAGCCAATCTTTATCGTGTAAGCAATCTGCGTCGGTAGTTACAATAATTTCAGCCTGAGCAAATTGCATCGCATATTCGATTGCCTTTTTCTTAAATGCACGCTCTCCAGTTGATTTATTTTTAAGCAATAAAAAATTTTCATCGATAAGTTTTTCGGCAACTTCGTATGAATTGTCATCCGAATTATCATCAACGAGAATTATTTGCAAATGCGATTTAGGATAAGTTTGATTTTTAAGGCCTTCAATTAATCGCGGAAGATTTTCTTCTTCATTTCTAAAAGGAACAATTACAGCAACAAACGGAAATCGATTTATTTTTTGCGGTTTAATCTCTTTAACTTTTTGAATACCTCCGTAAACATTAATCAAAAACATAAAGTAAACCGAGGAAGAAATTACTATTAGAAGAATTACGAGAAAAGACAATTTATTTCCTCGCAAGGAAAATTAGTGAAACAAGCGAAGGCAAAAGTAAATTAATAATAAAGAGAAAAACCGCTGCAGAAAATGCAACGGAAGAAGGAATGCCGGCTAACCCGAAAAAATAAATTGACATTGCCTCGCGTACGCCAATATCTCCAACGGTAACCGGCGGGAAAAATGATTTTGAGAAGAAAACCAAAAGCGAAGCAAAAATAAGTTCAATAAAATTAGCGGTTCCGCCAAAAGCATAAATTAAAATGGAAAACTGAACAAGCAACAGTATTTTTTGTAAAAGCAAAAGTGGAAAAGTTTTCCAAAATAAATTTGCATCAATTTTATCTGCAAAGGCAATTTCTAATTTGTATTTGTCGGTAAGTTTGCGAGGTAAAAAGATTTGAATTATTTGCGAATTACTGATTTTATTACTCGAAAGAACCGCAAAAAAGAAGATTGCAAGCAAAAGCAATAAAATCAGTACCGGAAAGGTAACAAATTTGGAAACGGCAAATTTTTCGGTAAGGAAATAAAGCGAAATTAACGAACCGAAAAAAGCAGTAAGGAATAACGTTGAAATTTTATCGAAAAAAGTAGCAAACATAACTTTTGGTATTTTCTTTTTTTCAAAAACCGATGCTCGCCCAAGAAAAACACCGGTTTGAAGCGGAGTTATCATCGAAGAAGAAATACCTAACAGTAATGATTTTAGCAATTTCCCTCTTTCGGTTTTTTCGATTAAAGCGTTGATAATTATTTCCCATTTAACAAATTGAATGGAAAGATTAACTAACATTAATACCAAAGCCAATAAAATAAGGGGTTTGCTCGCCGTTAATAGTCTTTCGCCAACAGAAGCAAAATCGACCTTAAAATAAATAAAGCCGAGTATTAAAATTGAAAAAACAATTTTAAATGAGGTTTTAATTAAGCTTTTATTCTTTTCCGATATGCTTGTAAATGAAATTCCCATAAATTAAAGTTAATTGAATTCCACAAAAAATCCTATGCCGATTTGCTCGGTTCTATGTAAAAAATATTCGCTTAAATAATGATAAGCATTAAAATAATCAAAATAAAACACAACTCCTTTGCCGTGCCACTTCCCTATTTTTATTCCTGCCATTGAATTTGAATTAAACGTGTATCCCGGATTACCGTCAAGATAAAAATGTGTTGTAATAAAAGGTGTAACGGGCTTACTAAAAAATTTACCAAATAGTTTAGGAAAAGAAATTTCGTACCCGAAATTAGCAAGCCATTTTTCCATTTTAGGACGAACAAGCGTAGAATAAGAAATAGAGCCGTAAATTTTTAATAAAGAAATTGCGAGCGGGAAAGAATAAGCAACGGTAAGTTCACCCAAATCGCGAGTGTAAGGCAAAGGTCTATCGCCGTTCATCCAGTCTTGGCTATCAAAATCCCAATGTCCGTCAACAAGGTGGGCGCTGTTGTGAATAATTCTTAATCTTATTTGTAATTGCGAGTTCGGGAAATTTTGCGTGTAAGATCCATTGCCTCCGAAAAATCCGTCCAATGCATCAATTTGCAATCTATGTCCTTCGTAACTTGTGGCAAGTGCATAAGCAAAAAAATCAACACCAAAAGTTAAATAACCGTTGACCGAAGGGAAATAAAATCCGAGCAAATCACTCGAATTACCAATATCAACTTTTAGATCGTTAGTTTTAATTAAATATTGAATTCCCAATCTCGGTTCTTCGTAATTTGCTTTAAGTGGAATAAAATTCAATCCGGCGGGGAACAATTCAAATTTGAAATTATTATTTTGAGCATTTGACACTATTGAAATGAGAAGAAGAAAAATTAATTTTTTCAACTTGTTCACCTTAATTTTTAGAAAACGCAAAAATAATAAATTTTATGCAAGTTGAATAAACCTCAAATTTTGTAACAGAATTGAAACGATGAACTACAAATGATAAAATGAAATTACGTACGAATAAAGTGAAATCCTCCTTAAAATGAATCACGTCTAATCACGTACGTTCCGGCAATTATATCGTGCAAAGCCCGTTTTCGTGAATTTAATCCCGCCATAATGTAACCGATATAAAAAATTGCGGCGGAAATTATTTTGGAAAAATATCTAACCGTTGCACGTAAAAAAGAAATACGTTCAAAATTTTCATCAACAACAATTAACCCCATTGCAGCTTTTCCCAATGTTGCTTGCTTACGCGAAGACTCTTGAATTGCAAAATAAAGCCAACTAACGGAAACACTAACAAGTCCTAACAAACCAAGAAATGAAACGGAAACAAAATCGTATGTTTCGTAATCATATTGAGCAACAAAGCGAGTAAATTGTCCTGTTGTTTCCGGTTCGTTTATAAACGGGACGTAAATTCCAATTAGCAATGCCGCAAAAATAAAAACAATAGTTTGAATTACGCTTAACAATATTGAATCTATAACGTAAGCAACAAAACGTACCCAAAATCCTGCAAATCTATTTTCCATTTTCTTTTTCCTCTTTTCTTCTTTTATAAAGCATTCCTATTTCCGCACCGACAAGAAACAGAATTGACGAATAAAAAATCCAAAATAAAATTACTACAAAAAGCAAAAATGCACCGTACAAATTTTCCGCTTTCAGAAAGTCGTTTACATAGTAACCGAAAATATATTTTGCAATTGCCCATAAAAACGTAGCCCAAAACGACGATATCAAAATTACTTTGTTGCCTATTCTTTCGTACGGAATTGTGTAGTAAAACAAATAGAACAATCCGAAAAGAACAACAAAAGACGAAAGCGAAAGGATCCATGAAATTAACGAAGTTAAATGTAGCTCGGCAAAAATCGGATTTTCAATTGCATAGTCAATAAAAATTCGAAGCGTTGGGAAAAGAACGATTGAAAAGATTAGCAAAATCATTACAAGAAAAATCATTGCAAAATCTTTTACCAAACCGTACCAAGCGCTTTTCTTTTTATCGACGCCGAAGATGTGATTTAAAATGGAACGCAAACTACTGAAAATCCAAGTGGAAGTGAACATCAGACCAAAAACACCGATGTAAGCTGCCGTATTCTTAAATCGGAAAACACTCGGAAGCCTTTTTGCGAAAAAATCTTTAATGTATTGTGCGTGTTCGGGATAAGGAATTGTAGTGTTAATCAAATCGTTAATTTGTTTCATTATCAGTTCGGGAGAAATAACATTTCCGAGAATTGCAAAAATTACAAGGATAAAAGGAATGATACTTAATATCAATGAAAACGCAATTCCGGCAGCAGCAAGAAAAATATGGTCTTCCTCAATCTTCCTAAATATTCCGCCAAAGTAATAAGCGAAAAAATCCAACACTTTCCGAATTTGTTCGGCTGAAAAATATTTCACCAGCAATCTTAAAACTTTAATCCGCATTATTTCATCATTCTCGGAATTGTGTTAAAATAAATATCGGCAAGTTTCTCGGAAGGAATATTAATCTTTCCGTTTACTGAAAAATAATCTTTTGTTACTTTGCCAAGGAAAAGAAATGGTAAACCGCTTTCCGAAAGAATTTCCTCAAAGCGATTTTTTAATTCCGGTTTAACGCTAACAATCACACGTGATTGGCTTTCGGAAAAAAGTGAAAAATCAAACCTTGATTTTACAGGAATTTCAACATCAGCACCGAGTAAGTTATTTTCATCACCGATTGCACATTCGGCAATTGCAACGCCAATTCCACCTTCGGAAATATCGTGTCCCGAGGCAATTAATTCTTTATCCGCAAGTTTTAATATTACTTCGTGAAGTCTCTTTTCAGTTTTCAAATCGAGTTTCGGCGAATCACCTTCAACCAAATTGTAAACAGATTTCAAATATTCACTTCCGCCAAGTTCTTCGTTATCTTCGCCAAGTAAATAAATTAAATCTCCGGGCAACTTAAAAAACGAAGTTAATCTTTTGTTAGCATTTTCCAATAGCCCGACCATTCCTATTACCGGCGTAGGATAAACCGTTGATTCTTCGCTTTCGTTGTAAAAACTAACATTACCTCCAGTAACAGGTGTATCGAAAAATCTACACGCTTCGCCCATTCCTTCAATCGAACGTGCGAAAGTCCAATAAACTTCGGGGTTGTAGGGATTACCAAAATTCAAACAATTTGTTATCGCCAGTGGTTTTGCACCGGAACAAACAACATTTCTTGCCGCTTCGGCAACCGCAATTTTTGCTCCTTCTTTCGGATTTAAATAAACATATCTTGCATTACAATCGGTGCTCGCTGCAATTGCTTTTTTCGTTCCTTTAATTCTGATTACTGCTGCGTCGCTTCCGGGTCCAATCAATGTGTTTGTTTGCACTTTCGAATCGTACTGTTCGTAAACCCATTTTTTAGAAACAATATTCGGCGAAGAAAAAACATTAAGAAATGTTTCTTCAATATTTTCGGGCTCAGGTAGTGAATTGAAATCGAAAGAATGTTTTTTGTCCAAATATTCCGGGTATTTTTCTTTACGAATATAAACCGGTGCACCGCCACCAAGCACAAGATTAAAAGCGGGAACTACCGCCTTGTTTTCTTCCTGATAATCAACATCAATGTTTCCGTCTTCTGTTACTTCGCCGATAATTTCGCAATTCAAATCCCATTTTGCAAACGTTTCGATTATTTTATTTTCGTAACCTTTTTTTGCAACAACAAGCATCCGCTCTTGACTTTCGGAAAGCATTATTTCGTAGGCTGTCATATCGGCTTCGCGTAACGGAACTTTTGTCAAATCGATTTTCATTCCAGCATTTCCTTTTTCGCTCATCTCCGACGTGCTACACGCAATGCCCGCCGCACCCATATCTTGAATTCCTACAATCCAATCGTTTTCTATTATTTCGAGAGTTGCTTCGAGCAAAAGTTTTTCGGTAAACGGATCGCCTACTTGAACGGAAGGTCGCTTCGATTCGGATTCTTCAGTCAATTCTTCCGAAGCAAAAGTTGCACCGTGTATTCCATCCCTACCGGTTGCGGAACCTACTATCATTACTGGATTTCCTTTCCCTTTTGCAATTGCACTAGCGGTTTTCTTTACATTAACCAAGCCAATTGCCATTGCATTTACAAGCGGATTTCCTTGATAGGCATCGTCGAAAAAAACTTCGCCCCCAACAGTCGGCACACCGAAAGCATTTCCGTAATCGCCAATTCCCTTAACAACATTTTCAAATAAATATCGAGTTCTGGGATTTTCCAGTGAGCCGAAACGCAATGAATTTAATGCCGCAATTGGTCTTGCTCCCATTGTAAAAATATCTCTTAATATTCCGCCAACACCTGTTGCCGCTCCTTGATAAGGCTCGACAGCGGAAGGATGATTGTGGCTTTCCATCTTAAAAGCAATTGCCAAACCGTCACCAATATCAACCAATCCGGCGTTTTCCTCACCAGCACCTACAAGCAAAGCACCACCGCTGCGTGGTAACTTTTTAATTTGTGCAATTGAATTTTTGTAACTGCAATGCTCGCTCCACATTACGCTGAAAATTCCGAGTTCTGCGTAGTTCGGTGTTCGTCCGAGAATCTCACAAACCCAACCGTATTCTTCTTCTGTTAATCCGTGTTCAAGAGCAAGTTGTAAATCTACTTTCGGTTCTTTCATAATAAATTCCTAAAAAAATAA
>CAYZGB010000045.1:0-13784 GCA_964477915.1 uncultured Melioribacter sp.
GAATTGCTTTTTCCAAAGCTTGTTCGCTTTTATCGGGACCGTTAAAAATTATGTTTTCGCCTTTCACGCCCAAATCGCGCGCTTTATCATATTCAAATTCCGAAACGACTTCCGCCCAAGAACCTTCTTGATGATATATTGAGCAGATTGCCGAAAGATAATTGGTTTTGTAAGACCACGCAAAGCGGACTTTAGGATAGCGTGTTTTGAAAATTCTTTTTAGTCTTCTATAATTTTCGCGGATTTGTCTTTCGGAAAAAACAAAAAGCGGCGAACCGAATTTTTCGGTTAGCTCGTCAATTTTCACACCGTCGATTTCGGTTTTAGCCAAGAACGAAGGCGTTGAACCGAATTTATTCATCAATCCCGATTTCTGTTTAATGATAATCGGTTTTTCGTATTTTCTTTTATCACTCATGATTTATTACTCCTTGAACGCTTATTTCTTCAAATTTTTTCATATCGACAATTAAATCCCACGAATAGCGGATAAAGATTTTGCCGACTTCGTAGTTTTCGAATTGTTCCGGTTTTTCGCCCAAAGCCAATTGCAAAGCGGCGTAAGGTAAATTTTGTCCCGCACCAACGGCAAGATAAACCCAAGCGGGGAAGCGGGGATTTATTTCTAACAAATAAAACTCGCCGGTTTCTTTCTTTTTGACGAATTCAAATTCCGCACCGCCACGCCATTTCAGTTCTTCGATAATTTGCTTTGAAATATCGAGCAATTCTTTGTCGTAAATGGAAACGCCTGCCCAACCTTTTCCTTTTTCGGTGATGTACATTTTTTTGCTTGCAACTGCGCCTACCGTTCCGCCTTCGCCATCGCCAAGTGCAACAACGTTAAATTCCTCGCCTTCAATAAATTCCTGAACAATTACCGGCAATCCCCACTTTGCCGCAATTTTGGAAAAGTAAGCCGAAGCCTCTTGAAAATTGTGTGCAATGTAAGCATCGTAAAAAATGCCTTTAATTACAAGGGGATACGGAATCGAAACGGAATAAAGGTCGTTTACCGAATTGCAGAGAACATTAAACGGTGCTTTAATATTTTGCGAATGACAAAATTCGAAAAGTTTGTCCTTTCCGCGTAAAACCAATTGCTCGCGTGTGGGAATGAACATCCCGATGTTGAGATTTTCCAATTTATTTGCAAGTTTGGAAAAAGCGAAAAGTTCGGCATCCAAAGTGGGAAAGATTACATTCAAATTTTCAACGGCGTTGATGTATTCAATTCGCTGAAAAAAACTATCCACACCGGCGGAAGGATAAGGAATTACGTAACTACGCTCGGCAACGTCTTTCATATAGGCGCCGGGTTCCAAAGCATCGTAAAGCAAGCCGATAATTTCGCCTTCGAATTTTCCCGAATCGCGAATTCCTCTAATTACGGGAACACCCGGGGCGGGGCTATCGACGTTGTTTAATCCTGTTACCGCTACTTTCATTCTTCCACCGCCAATTTCATATTTTTAAGCATTGCAACAAACTCATCGTAATCGCGTTCGGCGGTTTCTCTTTCCACGTCGTATAGTTCAACCAACGCTTCTATTATTTCTTCTTCGCTTTTCCCTTCGCGTAGCATTTTGATTATTTCGCGACCGGTTTCGTTAACGGTGAACGATTCACCCGTGTTCGCCATAAAAAGAAAACCGCTATCGCTAATTGCAAGTTTTTCGGATATTTTTACGTTCTTCATTTTCTTTTCCTTGGTTGTTCATTTATAACTTGACAAATAATATAAGCATTTGGTTTAAAAATGTTTTATATAATTTTTATTCGATTTTATATTGTGATATAAATCAATTTTGTGATTAATAAAATCTTGATGCGATTTATTGACAACTATTGGTTTTGTTGTTAATAAATTTGAATAATCAACCTTTGAAATGGCATTGCTAAATCTTATTTTTGCATATTTATTTGTAAAGGAAGGCGGGAAATGACCGAAAAAGAAGCGTTCGAAAAACTCTGGAATGTAATGAAGCGTTTGCGACGCGA
The DNA here is from genome assembly GCA_964477915.1 of uncultured Melioribacter sp. Taxonomy (GTDB): domain Bacteria; phylum Bacteroidota; class Ignavibacteria; order Ignavibacteriales; family Melioribacteraceae; genus WGAL01. The sequence goes on from CAYZGB010000045.1 coordinate 2,002, forward strand.
ATGTCCTTGGGATAAAGAACAAACACACGATTCTATTAAAGCCGCAACACTTGAAGAAGCTTACGAAGCAGTTGAAGCAATTGACGAAAAAGATTACGACTCGCTTAAAGGTGAACTCGGCGACTTGCTTTTGCACATAGTTTTTCATTCGGCAATTGCCGAAGAGAAAAACGAATTTACATTAAATGAAGTGATTAATGGAATTACGGAAAAATTAATTCGTCGCCACCCGCATATTTTCGGTGATGTTAAAGTAAAAGACAGTAAAGAAATCGAAAAAAATTGGGAAGCGATAAAACTGAAAGAAAAAGGTCGCAAGTCTGTTTTGGACGGTGTTCCGAAAAGTCTTTCTGCTCTTTTGCGTTCATACAGATTGCAAGAAAAAGCATCGAAAGTCGGATTTGATTGGGAAGAAAAATCGGACGTTTGGCAAAAGGTGGAAGAAGAATTACGTGAATTTAAGGAAGCGGAGAATAGCGAAAATATTGAAAAAACGGAAGAGGAACTTGGCGACTTGCTTTTTGCTCTGGTTAATTATTCCCGTTTTCTGAAAATAAATCCCGAAAACGCTTTGCGTAGAGCAAATGAAAAATTTATTAAACGTTTTCAATACGTTGAAAAAAGACTAAAAGAAGAAGGCTACGATATTACCAAGACGGATTTGGAAACGATGGACAAATTTTGGAACGAAAAAAAAGAATCTGAAAAATAAAAGAAAGGTGAAAAAATGCCGGTAAATTTGAAAAACAGACATTTCTTAAAATTACTCGATTTCAATCAAGACGAAATTAGATTTTTGCTTGATCTCGCAAAAAATCTTAAAGCCGCAAAATACGGCGGTTATGAACAGCCGAAACTTGCGGGCAAAAATATTGCTTTGATTTTCGAAAAAACCTCTACGCGAACTCGCTGTGCATTTGAAGTTGCCGCATACGATCAAGGTGCGCGTGTAACTTATCTTGGACCGGGCGGTTCGCAAATCGGACATAAAGAATCGATGAAAGATACCGCTCGTGTTTTAGGCAGAATGTATGACGGAATTGAATACCGCGGCTTCGGACAGGAAATTGTTGAAGAACTTGCACGCTATGCCGGTGTGCCGGTTTGGAACGGACTTACGAACGAATTTCATCCTACACAAATTCTCGCCGATTTTATGACAATGGAAGAATCGAGCGGAAAATTGATGAACGAAATTTCGTATTGTTATCTTGGCGATGCTCGTAACAATATGGGCAATTCGCTTCTTGTAGGCGGTGCAATTATGGGAGCGGACGTTCGACTTTGTGCCCCTCGCAAATATTGGCCGAAAGATGAACTCGTTGAAAAATGCAAAGCGATTGCCGAAAAAAGCGGTGCGAAAATTACACTAACCGAAAGTGTTGAAGAAGGAGTAAAAGGTGTTGATTTTCTTTACACCGATGTTTGGGTTTCGATGGGTGAACCGGCGGAAGTTTGGGAAGAAAGAATTTCCGCTCTTAAGCCTTATCAAGTAAATTCGGCAGTACTTAATTTAACGGGAAATGAACAAGTTAAATTTATGCACTGTTTGCCGGCTTTTCATAATAGAGAAACGAAAATCGGTGAAGAAATTTACCAAAAATACGGATTGGACGGAATGGAAGTTACCAAAGATGTTTTTGAATCGGAAAACTCGATTGTTTTCGACCAAGCTGAAAACAGAATGCACACAATTAAAGCGGTAATGGTTGCAACGCTCGGTTAATCGGAAATAAAATAAGGAGATAAATTTATGGCGGAAAAAATAATTGAATGTGTCCCGAATTTTTCGGAAGGACAAAATCCCGAAATAATAAAACAAATTACCGACGAAATCGAAAGCGTATCCGGTGTTAAATTGCTCGATGTTGACCCCGGCTACGATATGAATAGAACGGTTGTTACGTTTATTGGTGACCCCGAGGCTGTTGGCGAAGCGGCTTTTCGTGCAATTAAAAAAGCAAGCGAACTTATCGATATGAGCAAACACAAAGGTTCGCATCCGCGTATGGGTGCAACAGATGTTTGTCCGTTTGTTCCCGTAAACGGCGTTACCGAAGAAGAAGCAATTGCACTTGCCGAAAAAGTTGCCGAACGCGTTGGTAACGAATTGGGAATTCCCGTTTACCTTTACGAAAAAGCCGCACGCAGCGAAGAAAGAAGAAATCTTGCAGTAATTCGTGCCGGAGAATACGAAGCATTGCCTGAAAAATTAAAAGACCCGAAATGGAAACCGGATTTCGGTCCTGCTGAATTTAATGCAAAAGCCGGTGCAACGGTAATTGGCGTTCGTGAGTTTTTAATTGCGTACAATATTTCGCTTAACACTCGTGAGAAAAAATACGCTTCGGACATTGCTTTCGAACTGCGTGAAAAAGGGCGTTCCGCTCGTCGTCCCGCTGGAAAGCCTTATTATTTCAAGGGCGGAAAAATTTTGAAATACGCGGAAGGTTATTACCCTTGCGGAAGTTGTGATTTTGACGGTAAAACAATTGAAGAAACAATCGAGCATTGCAAAGCCGAACACGGCTACGATTTGGTTGAATTGTTAAAGTTAAATAATATCGACCCGAAACACCCAGAAGGAAAACCGGTTAAAAAACCCGGGATGTTCAAGAACGTGAAGGCAATCGGTTGGATGGTTGATGATTACGACCGTGCTCAAATTTCGATTAATCTTACTAATTACAAAGTAACTTCGATGCATCACGTTTTGGATGCCGCTCGCAAACTTGCTACCGAACGCGGTCTTGTAGTAACCGGAAGCGAAATTGTGGGAATGGTTCCGTTTGATGCTTTACTTCAAACCGGTAAATATTACCTCGAAAAACAAGGACGTTCGCGCGGAATTCCGGTTCGTGATATTTTGGAAACAGCCGTGCAATCTTTGGGATTGCGGGATGTTAGTGATTTTAACATTGACGAACGCGTTTTGGGATTGCCGAGACATGATGAAAATTCGCTTGTGGAAATGAAAGTATCCGATTTTACGGATGAAGTTTCCCGCGAATCTCCAGCCCCCGGCGGCGGTTCTATTGCAGCGTTGAGCGGTTCTCTTGGCGCGGCTTTAGTTTCGATGGTTACGAATCTTACCGCATACAAAAAAGGTACGGAAGAACTTGACGAACAATTAAATTCAATTGCAGAAAAAGCTCAAAAAATAAAAGATGAACTTATTAAAGCAGTTGACGACGACACAAACGCATTTAACGAATATATGGATGCACGTCGCTTGCCGAAGAAAACCGAAGAAGAAAAGATTGCACGCGAAAAAGCAATGCTCGAAGGCTTGAAAAAAGCGGTTCGTGTTCCGTTAAGAACGGCGGAGTTAAGTCTTGAAGCATTAAAATTAGCAGCCGAAGCGGTTAATATTATTAACCCGAATTCAATTACCGATGTTGGCGTTGCGGCACAAGTTGCTTTTGCCGGAGTAATTGGCGGAATTTACAATGTGTTGATTAATCTAAAAGATATTTCCGACGACGAATTTAACAACGAAATGCGTGAACGTTGCCGTGCTTTACGGACTGATGCGGATAAACTTTCGCAAGCGGTGGAGATTTCCGTTAATCAAAAACTTTAGCACGCAAAGGTCGCAGAGAAGAACGCGAGAGAACGCGAAGGTTACAAAATAGAATCTTTGTTGTCTCAGATACACTTTTTACATATAAATATATCCAAGAGAAATTTTATTTTATATAAAATGTTATTTATTGTTTTCAATTTATAAACTTTAGGAATTATAAAACTTAAAACATTTAAGATTAGGAGAACCAATTATGCGAGAATACGAAGTTGCACTTAATCAAAACTCGTTGGTAAAATATTTAAGAAAACCCGCAAAGGAGTTTACACGACACGATATTATTCGTTACATCGAAGAAAATGAAATCGAACAGGTAAATTTTCATTACGTCGGAGAAGACGGCAGACTTAAAACTTTAAATTTCGTAATAACATCGCGTGCTTATTTGGAATCGATACTTTCCACCGGCGAGCGGGTTGACGGCTCAAGCCTGTTTTCTTATATAGATGCATCGACAAGCGATTTATATGTAATTCCTCGCTTTAAAACGGCTTTCGTAAATCCTTTTTCCGAAGTGCCGGCAATCGATTTGTTTTGTTCTTTTTACACAAAAGAGGGCAAACCGCTTCCGAGTGCGCCCGAGAACATTTTGCGGAAAGCCTCCCGACGGTTTACCGAAGCAACCGGATACAAAGTAAAAGCTTTGGGTGAACTTGAATATTACATTATTGCCGATAAAGGTGTCAATGCGGATTATCCGATAGCCAATCAGAAAGGCTACCACGAATCTTCGCCATTTGCAAAATTCGAATTTCTTCGTGTTGAAGCGATGAGACTTATAGCAAAGTGCGGCGGAAAAATAAAGTATTCGCATTCCGAAGTCGGAAACTTTACTACTGAGGACAAATATTTCGAACAGCACGAAATCGAATTTAATCCCATAGATATTGATGAAGCTGCTGATCAACTTGTTCTTGCAAAATGGATTTTACGAAACCTTGCTTACAAGTACGAAGTGGATATCAGTTTTGCACCTAAGATTACGATAGGAAAAGCAGGTAGCGGACTTCACATTCATTATATGATTACCGATGATCACGATAACAATTTGATGATTGAAAACGATACGTTAAGTCCGATAGCATTAAAATCAATTGCAGGAATTTTGGATAAAACAAAAGCATTAACTGCCTTCGGCAATACAATACCGACTTCATATTTGCGTTTGGTACCTAATCAGGAAGCACCTACGAATATCTGTTGGGGCGAAACTAACCGTTCGGCTTTAATTCGCGTTCCGCTCGGTTGGATACTTAAAACCGAAATGATAAAAGACGCAAATCCAATGGAGATTTCGGAAGTGCCGTATATACCGGGCAAACAAACCGTTGAATTTCGTGTCCCAGACGGTTCGGCAGATATTTATCATCTGTTAGCGGCTATGGTTATGGCTATGCAGCACGGCTTCGAAATGTCCGACGGTTTGGAATTGGCGGAAAAATTACGCGTCGAACAAAATATTTTTGCCAATAAGGAATTGACAAATAAATTTCAACAATTACCTACTTCGTGCGCCGAATCTGCCGATGAGCTTGAAAAGGAATTTGAATTTTTCAACAAGGACAATATTTTTCCATTGGGAACGTTGAAAAGGTTTGTTGATAAATTGCGTTCTTATAATGATAGAAATTTAAGCGAGGAACTTTACAATCAAAACGACAAAATTATGCAACTTGTTCAAAGATTTTTCCATTATGGATAGACTTTGTTTTAATAAACTTCAACTTTTTTGGAATCTAATTTCACACAAAAAACGTGTAAAAACACGGGAGCCTCAAAAATAACTCTGCGAACTCGGCGTAAGCTGTTGTGAATTTTTTTCTCTCCGTCCGAAACTGAGTTTCGGACGGAAATAGCATTGGAAACTTAGTTCCGTGCATTATTTTTGTACGAAATACAATTTCGTCCGGAGAAAAGAGTTTTTGTGTAAGTCTTTGTGGGCTCTGCGTGGTTAGATTAGATCTGAAAAAGAAATAAAATCCGGGTCGTAAAGACGTTTATAAGTTCGAACTGCGTAGTGATCGGTCATACCGGAAACATAATCGCAAACTATTCTTGCTCTTTCTTCTTCCGAAAAAGCAGTACGTAGTAAATTATCGGTAAAATCCGGTAGAAGTCTCGGTGGTTTTGGCTTTACGACGTAGTTGTTTTCCAATGCTTTAAAAATGCTTCTTAACAGATGATGTCCTTTAAATTCCATCTGAAAAATTTGTGGGGACTGAAACACAATATCGTATGCAACTTTTTTGTACAAATTAGCCAGCTTTTTGATTTCTTCATCAATTACCAATTCGTATTTATATCGATTTGTTAATTTATCCATAAAAGTAGTGCGTTCACGAATGTGGATTGCGTGAATAAAATCCCCGATTTCAGAAGAGAGCTTTGATTTAAATACCCCTTCTCTTATCCATCTAATAATTTTTTCAAGAGCGGAATTTTCCAACAATCCAATTTCGCTGGAATGTTCGGTTCCCCACTTTTCAATTTGTTTTACGGTAATAAACTTGCCGGAAATACTATCCGCAATATCATTTATTGCATATGCAGTGTCGTCCGCCCAATCCATTATTTGGCATTCAATACTACGAAATTCATTTAAATTAAGGTTTTCCGTAGGTTTTTCGCCCGCGTAAACAAAATCGATAAATTTTTTCTGGTAATCGTAAATAAAATGATTTTGTGGTACTTCTTCGAATTCTGAAAAAGTAATTTTATATTTTAACACGGAATCCAAAAATGCTCTCGTAGGTTTAATTCCTCGTCTTGTATTTCCTGTTCTAAAAAAAATTTCGGTAATTAAACGAAGTGTTTGAGCATTTCCTTCAAAGCCCCCATATTTTAGCATAAGCTTATGTAAGATGCGTTCGCCTGCATGTCCAAAGGGTGGGTGACCTAAATCGTGGGCAAGGCAAGAAGCTTCAACTAAATCGGCATCAACAAAATATTCGTCGTTAAACGGTGAGTTTTCCAGACTGATGAGATAATTGCAGATTGAGCGTCCAATTTGAGCAACTTCAATTGAGTGAGTAAGTCTTGTTCTGTAATAATCATACTCTCCGGAAAGAAATACTTGCGTTTTCCCTTGCAAGCGTCGAAATTCCGAGGAATGAATAATTCTGTCACGATCTATTTGAAATGGTGTGCGATAATCTCCTTCGCGTTTGCTTTCTTCAACACGTTCAATATCGAATTTATTGTAAAAATTATTTTTCATAGTTTTATTCGGTTGCTCTTTCAATAATTATTTCAACACGTCTGTTTTTCGCTTGATTTTCGGGGATTGGATTTCCGTTTTTATCAGTATTTGGAACAAGTGGATGAGTATCGGCATAGCCAGCAGCACGTAATCGGTTAGGGGGAATTCCAAGCGAAATGAAATATTTAACAACGTTGGTTGCACGATTTGCCGAAAGTTCCCAATTCGACGGATAGCGAACAGAATTTTTAATAGGGATGTTATCGGTATGTCCGTCAACTTCTATTACGTAATTTTTGATTTTCGAATTTTTTATACTTTCGGCAATTTTTTTAAGAACGGGAAACATTGTCGGTTTTATGTCTGCGGAGCCTAAATCGTATAAAGAATTGCTTGCTAATTGTATTTTCAAACCGCGAGGATCCAAATCTACGGTTACAGAATTTTCAAGATTATATTCTTGAAAGATTGTCATCATTTGTTTTCTTAATGAATTGAATGTTGTTTCAGTGTGTTCTTTTTTTATAAGGTTTTTATCAATTGCACTTTTTACACTTTCGAATTTTGCAATATCGATTTTAGAAAATGAAAGGAGTAATACAAACAGTGTTAGCATTAAGGTTACGACATCGGAATAACTAATCAACCAGCTTTCTTCATCGTTTGTATCAACATTAATTTTGGATTTATATAAAAACTTTGTTTCTGTTTTATGTAATAGTTTTCTTGTTTTTTCGTGTAATTCTTTTTCGAGGGCTTTTCTTTTGGTTTCTTCTTTTTTAAATTTTTTTTCATAAGTTTTAATAACGCTTTCGGTTTTTTCTTCAACCTTGCGTTTAACAAGTGCATCAAGGGCTTCTTTATCAATATGTAGAATTTGACGAGCCAAGTATTAAGTTTATTTTATTACTGAAAAATGAAGTTGAGGATCAAGAAAACTATTCATCATATCTTGAATTGTTCCGGAGTCTTTATTTTCACCAAGCATTACCAAGCCTTCCGTTACAAGTAAATTGCGGAAGCGTAAAATCTCTTGTTTTTGTTTTGCTTTTTCAGAAGCCGGTTTAAGTAAAAGTTGAGCAAATAAAATTCCGTAAAGAGTAGTTATTAGAGCAAAAGCTAACCCTTTCCCTAAACCGGTCGGGTCATCCCCCATGTGTTCAAGCATAATAATTAATCCTATTACAGTTCCTAACATTCCGAAAGCCGGTGCGTAACTTGCCATTGTTCTTAAAATATATGAGTTAACCATATTTCTTTCAAATGTAGTTTCAACAAAGTTAGTTAACATTGCACGAAGTTCTTCGCCTCTGTATCCGGTAATCAGAAGTTCGCCTCCATATTTTAAAAACTCGTCATTAATTTGTGAGCTTTTGATGTGTCTTTCAAGTTCTTTCATTCCGTGTTGTTTTGCAATGCGAGCCCAGTTAATGATATTTTCGACTTCGGAATAGAGAGTTTCGGGATTAATGGTTTGTGGAAAAAAAATGGCAACAAGTTCTTTTAATGAACGAAAAACATAAAGTCCGCGAAACGAAATCATAGTTGCGGCAAATGTTCCGCCTATTACCATTAGCAAACTCGGAAGATTTAAGAACATCATATAATTGGATGTGCTTGAAAAGACGGCATAAAAGAATAAGGCAAAACCTAAAATAATTCCGACAAGAGTATCTAATGCAAAAGATTTCATTGTAATATTCCGGACTTATTTATACAAATTTGAATTATATAATAAAATAATTTTTCTTACAAAAAAAATTCATTAATAGTTTTATTTTTCAAAAAATATCAGTAAAAATTGATTAAAAATGCCTGAATATAAAATTGTCTCTGTTTTTCTCTTAAAAATAAAGAATGTGTGTTAAACAAAAAAGAAAAATCTCAACAAATAAAAAAAGCCGTGAAAATCACGGCTATTATATTAACAAAAAAGGAGGCTAAAATGAAAGGGTTACCATAATCCTTTTTTAATTAATTCTAATTCGTATTTAGCGTTTTGTTTATATTGTCTGTCTTTTAATGCAAGCTCAAACGCTTTCTTTGCTTCGGCTTTTTTCCCTAATCCTTTCAGGGCTAATCCTTTGTAATAATTGACTGCACCTTTCGAAATTCTCGATTTTTTACCACGATATTTAAGTGCATTATTTGCTGCATCCAAAGCATTTTGGTATTCGCCAGTGTCATTATATAATTCTGCCATTAAAAGATATGCCGCATCATAATTATAAGCTTCTACTGCCTTTTTTAAATATTCAATCGCTTCTTTTGTTTTATGTTTTTTCTTAACATCTTCTGCCAATTTTGTGTAAGCAATTGAAATGTATTTTTTTGCCCTTTTCTTAAGTTTTTTATTAGTTGTTTTTTCTGCAAATTTTTCAAAATTATCTACGGCAAGCTGGTATTTTTTTAATGCGTAGTATGTTGTCCCAAGTCCGTTGTAAGCATTGGCAAAATCGGGATTTAATTCAATACATCTTTTGAGAACGGTTTCGGCATCGTTATACTTCCGTAGTTTCTTTAATGCAATACTTTTCTGGTAAAGAATTCTATAATCTTCTGCAACTTTAAGTGCATCGTCGTATTTCTGGATTGCGCCGTTATAGTCGCCCGATTTAAGGAGCTTATTTCCTTCATTGAAAAGTTTTTTTGCTTCATTATTCATTTCGGCATTTTGAGCAAAAATTGTAATTCCGGAAATAAGCAAAACCAATAAGAGATTTGCTATTCTTTTCATTTTAATCCCATAATTAATTCTTAAACGATTTGTGCGGAAGGCGGGATTTGAACCCGCACGCCCTTACGAGCACTACCCCCTCAAGATAGCGTGTCTACCAATTCCACCACTTCCGCATTAAAGAAGTTGCAAAAATAATTTACGATTTCTTAAAAAGCAAATTTAAAATATTGTTCCGTCTTTTCGCCGCTCTTATCCGAAAAGATTGTTGATAGGTTGCTGTATTTTTTATCACAAATTTTCACTTTAAAATTGATTAATTTTCCTTTCTTAAATTTTATGAACTATTAAATAATCAAGATGCTTGTTGTAAAAAGATTTTTATTATATTTGCGGTTTCCTTTCGAGGGTTCTTGTAGTAAATGTAACTCACGTGGCGAAGCCATACCTACATTGTTCTATTAGTAATGTTTAATAATAAAATGGGAATTTAATATGAACTACAAAGAAGAATTGTTGAAGAAAATTGAAGACAAATCGGCAGTTGTTGGCATTTTGGGTTTGGGCTATGTTGGCTTACCTTTGGGACTTGAATTTGCCGAAAAAGGCTACAAAGTAATCGGTTTTGATTTGGACGAAAGAAAAGCGGAATTTCTAAACAAGGGTGAAACTTACATTAAACACATTCCTTCCGAAAGAATTTCAAAATCCGTAAATGCCGGCTTATTCGAAGCCACGACCGATTTTTCACGTTTGCCCGAAGCCGACGCTCTTTTGATTTGTGTTCCTACGCCACTCGACAAACATCGCGAACCCGATATGAGATTTGTTGAAAATACTGCTAAAACAATAAAACAATATTTACGAAAAGGTCAACTTGTAACGCTAGAATCAACAACTTATCCTGGAACTACGGAAGAATTGCTTTTACCGTTGTTCGAAAACTCAAACGGCGGCGGAATGAAAGTAGGCAAGGATTTCTTTTTGGCTTACAGTCCCGAGCGAGAAGATCCAAATAATCCCGATTTCAACACTGCAACTATTCCGAAAGTAGTTGGAGGATTTACACCGGCGTGTCTTGAAGTTGCACAAGCCTTGTACGGAAAAGTAATAGTAAAAACCGTTCCCGTTTCGTCTCCTTCGGTAGCAGAAGCAACGAAAATTGTTGAAAATGTTTATCGCTCGATTAATATTGCGTTGGTAAACGAGCTTAAAATGGTTTTCGACAAAATGGGAATTGACGTTTGGGAAGTAATAAATGCCGCAAGCACAAAACCATTTGGATTTAAAGCGTTTTATCCCGGTCCCGGACTTGGTGGACACTGTATTCCGATTGATCCTTTTTACCTTACTTGGAAAGCGCGCGAATACGAAGTAAATACCAAATTTATTGAACTTGCCGGGGAAATAAATACTCACCAGCCTTATTACGTGGTAACAAGGTCGATGGAAGTTCTGAACGAACACGGCAAGGCAATGAAAGGCTCGAGAGTTTTGATTCTAGGTGCGGCTTACAAAAAAAATGTTGACGATATGCGAGAATCTCCCTCTCTAAAGTTGATTGAAATTCTTCGCGAAAAAGGCGCGGAAGTCGATTACAACGATCCGTACATTCCAAAACTTCCACCAACAAGAAAATACAAATACGATATGAACTCCGTTGAACTTACTGAGGAAAATATTTCCCGTTACGATTTGATTTTACTTTCGACCGACCACGACGATTACGATTACAAATTCATTTACGAACACGCAAAACTAATTGTTGATACACGCAATGCATTCGGCAAACAAGGAATTAAAGGAGAGAAGTTATTTAAGGCTTGAAATATAAACCACACTGAGAGTAAGAAGGAAATATATTTCGTTGACTCTCTTTTTTTGAACAATTAAAATTTTCAATGATTTGAATCACACAAAATAAAAATTAAAGCAATATTTTTGCTTGCAAGATTTAAGAACAACACGTAAATTCAATGCTTAGATTTTTCGAAATATGTAACTCACGTGGCGAAGCCATACCCGGACGAGGGCAAGCCTGAAAGATTAAAGATTAAAGGAAAAAGATAAAAGAAAGTTTGTAGTTCTCAATTTGCAGTAAGTAGTAAGTAGAAATGAGTAATGAGGATGAGAGACGTTGAGGAATAGGGGTATAAAGGTATATGGGAAGAAAGATTTAAGGATTTTCCTAAAAAAGGATAAAGGTTAAAGGATAAGGGAAAAAGTGAAAGAAAAGAGGTTTAATAGCGATCTTCAAGATAGAACATTTAGATTTTCTGTTGAAGTTATTAAATTCTTAAAAACAATTAAATATTCAAAAG
>CAYZGB010000046.1:0-13669 GCA_964477915.1 uncultured Melioribacter sp.
TAGGTTCACCGGAAAAATTTGAATTGGGACAAAATTATCCCAATCCGTTTAATCCCACAACAACAATCGAATATTCAATTCCTAACGTTGGTGTGTCTGAAAAAAACGTTCAATTGATAATTTACGACGTATTGGGACGCGAGGTAGCAACATTGGTAAACCAAAAACAATCATCCGGAAATTACAAAGTAAAATTCGATGCAAGCAAATTAAACAGCGGAGCATATTTCTACACCTTACGTGCAGGTGATTTTGTTTCTATGAAGAAGATGATTTTGTTAAAATAAAACTTTCTCAAATATTGTCCGTTCAAAGGGCGTTTTAAACGCCCTTTTTTTATTCTTTTTTTTAATTTATTAGTACCACTTATTTTTTGTCCGAAATTCCTAACTTATTTTTTGTAAATAACTTATTTGTTTTTATATTACTACTCTCACATTTCTTTTTTCATAATAAAACATAGATAGGAGGTAACTTGAAAACAAAAGAACATCTATTACAAGAACTATCCGATTTAGGGCTAATTATTAAGAAAGAAGTACATTATAATTACGATAAGCCCGTTTTGTACGAGTATGCACTAAAAAACAACGAAGGAAAGCTTGGGAACAATGGACAATTAGTTGTTCTAACAGGAAAACACACAGGTAGAAGCCCTAACGACAAATTTATAGTTAGAAATGCGGCAACCGAAGATAAAGTCTGGTGGGGCAAAATCAACGTTCCTATTGAAGAAGAAAAATTCGACCAACTTTTCAACAAAATTAAAGGTTATTTACAACACAAAGAAATTTTTGTACAAGATGTTTTTACGGGGACTGATAAAAAATTCCGCTTACCGGTAAGAATAATAACCGATAATGCTTGGCAAAGCGTTTTTGTTCGGAATCTTTTCGTATTGCCGAAAGAAGACGAGTTGGATTCGCACGTTCCCGGATTTACAGTGATTGGTGTTCCTTCTTTTGAATCAAATCCTGATGAAGACGGAACAAATTCAGAAACTGCAATTCTTGTAAATTTCGAAAAGAAATTGGTTTTAATTGCCGGCAGTTCTTATGCCGGTGAAATTAAAAAATCAATTTTTAGTGTAATGAATTTTATTTTGCCTCAACAAAACGTTATGCCAATGCACTGTTCGGCAAATATGGGAGAAAATGGTGATGTTGCCGTTTTATTTGGTCTTTCCGGTACCGGAAAAACAACGCTTTCAGCTGATCCTAAACGCAAATTAATTGGCGATGATGAACACGGCTGGAGCGACGAAGGTGTCTTTAATTTTGAAGGTGGTTGTTACGCAAAAGTAATTCGACTTTCCCCCGAAGCCGAACCCGATATTTACGCAACAACAAATATGTTTGGAACGGTTTTGGAAAATGTTGAAATTGACCCGCAAACTCGCAAGCCGAATTTAGATTCATCGAAATATACCGAGAATACTCGCGCTGCATATCCTATTCATTATATTCGTAATATTGTCCCCGAAGGAAAAGGCGGACACGCTAAACACGTAATTATGCTTACCGCAGATGCATTTGGTGTGCTTCCACCAATATCAAAATTAACTCCCGAACAAGCAATGTATCATTTCATTTCCGGTTACACCGCCAAAGTTGCCGGTACTGAAAAAGGAATTACCGAACCGGTTGCAACTTTCAGCGCTTGCTTTGGTGCACCGTTTATGCCGATGCATCCTTCGGTTTATGCAAAACTTCTTGGAGAAAAAATTAAAAAGCACAATGCACAATGTTGGTTAATCAATACCGGTTGGAGCGGTGGACCTTACGGAGTTGGCGAAAGAATGAAAATAAAATACACACGAGCAATGCTTAATGCTGCTCTCGAAGGCAAACTTGATGATGTTGAAACCGTTGAAGATCCAATTTTCGGTTTACACATTCCGGTTAAAGTCGAAGGTGTCCCGGATGAAGTTCTAATACCGAGAAATACTTGGGCAGATAAAGAAGAATACGACAAAACAGCGAAAAAACTTGCTCAAATGTTCATTGATAATTTCAAACAATTTGAGGAAGGAACGGACGAAGAAATTATTAATGCCGGTCCGAAAATTTAACTTTCTTTATTCAATTTCGCCCCGTCAAATTGGCGGGGCTTTTTTGTTTTAGAAATACAATTTGTGCAAAAAAAGTGATAAAATCACCATTAAAAATTACAGATACTTAGTATGCTATTTCTACAATTTAAGAAAATTGTTTTGTTATCTTAATTTTCGAGAGCAGAATTTTCGGTTTTAATTTTACCTTTAACCATAATGTAAATTGCAATTGCAGTTCCTAATATTGCTCCAATAAAATCCGCGAGGAAATCAAGCCATTCTGCACTTCGCATTGGGATAAACATTTGATGAATTTCATCAAATCCACCGTAAAGCGAAACTAAAATTATACACCAAATGAAAATTTTTGTCGGAGAAAATTTTTTCTTAAAATGAATAGCAAAAGAGAGCAAAAACGCCAAAATGGAATAAGCAACAAGATGCTCAATTTTATCACTTATCTTAATTGTTTTGGGAAGTGAATTACCGGGAATTGTCGTTAAAATAAATAAAATTGTCCAATAAATTTTTAGCGGTAAAAAAACATATTTATCAGTATTCGATTGTAGAAATTCATAAAAACGATTCATTCAAAAATCCGATGGCTTTTGGTAAATTCAACATAATATCTTTTGCGGTAATTCCGTATTCTGTTTTTTCTTTTAGTAATAAATCCGCCGAAAGACTGTGCAAATAGACAGCGGAAATAATTGCATCTTCATTTATCGATGATTTGGACATTGCAATAATTCCGGCAATTGCTCCCGAAAGAACATCGCCGGTTCCGAATTTTGCCATTCCGGAATTACCGGAAGTATTGATAAATGCTTCTCCTTCCGGAGTAAAGATAATTGTTGGTGCACCTTTTAAAACAAGCCAAGATTTGGTTTCTCTTGCAAAAGTTCTTCCGTATTCGAGTAAGTCTTTAATTAGTTCTTCTGTGCTAATCCCAAGCAAAGCGGCAAATTCTCCGTGGTGAGGAGTTAAAACAAAATCTTGTAGATTGTAATTTTTATATTCTCCATTATTAAGCGGGTAAAGTCCGTCCGCATCAACAACAACATTTTTCCCTTTTAATTTTTTCAAAAGAATTTCAAGTGTTTTAACGGTCTCTTCATTTCTGCCAAGCCCGGGACCAATTGTAATAACATCAGCCCAATTTAATTTTTCTGCAATAAAATCAATAGATTCGGAAATTAAATAACCTTTCCTATTATCCTCGTAAAGGGAATAAACCAGTCCATAGTTATCATCATTAACCGAATAGCGAACCGATTTAGGCAAAGCAAGAATAGAAGCACCAGCACCAACAAAAAAAGGAGTTGTTGCGGAAAAATAAGGAGCGCCAGTCATTGCCGACGATCCGGCAATTGTTAAAACTTTTCCGGCAGAATATTTGTGTAAATTTCCTTTGCGTTTCGGTAATCCGAAAAATGCATCATCCGGTTCAATTAAAAAAGTATCTACTTCCAATTCATCAAAATATTCTTCACCAATTCCAATGTAACCTTTAACTACTTTCCCGGCATAACGTTTGCCATCGGCAAAAAATAAACCTTTCTTAAATTCGCCAAGTGAAACCGTTAAATCGGCATCAAAAATAATTTCACCATAACCGGTATCGGCATTTAATCCCGTGGGAATATCAATCGCTATTTTTATTGTGTTAAACGAATTTATTTTTTTTACAATTTCATCATAAGGTTTACGTAGCGAACCTTTTGCTCCTGTTCCAAGCAAAGCATCGAAAATAAGAGCACAATCTTTGAGTTTATTTAAATCTCGCAAGGATGAGTATTTTATTATTTCGCCTTTTCCGGTTTTTTCTATTAAATTTTTTAGAATAGAATAGTTTAGTAAAGCATCACCCGTAAGCGTATTTTCATCAGAAAGAGAGATAACCTTAACATTAAATCCTGCATTAATAAAATGCCGGGCAACGGCAAATCCATCGCCGGCGTTGTTTCCTTTACCGGCAATAAAACCTATTGGATTAATTACATCTGTTAAATCAAAATTTTTAACAACCGTTTCAAAGATAGAACGTGAAGCATTTTCCATTAAGACGGGACCGGGGATTTTCAATTCGTTAAAAGCGTAATTATCTGCCTCTCTGTTTTGAGTTGAGCTGAAAAGAGGAATCATTTTAACCTCCCGAAAAGGTTAGATTGAAATACGGACTTTATTATTGTCCAATAGATGTAGATTTATCCAAACTCGGTTGTTTTCATCAAAAATATCATTTCCCTTTTCAGTAACATAGAGCTTAATGATATCATCTTCGGAAAAATGTTCGGATAAATCTTCGTAACTTGGAAAACAAATCTCTGTAAAATCATCGTTAATTCGGTAATCAAAATTTGCGGAATATTCCAAGTCTTTACCATCCGACATCAACGATTTTTTTACTAATATTGCATGAAAAATATTGATGCGAAACGGCAGCAGAATTCTGCCGCCGTAATGCATCCCATTAATTTTTTCGGTGTTTATATCATTTAGAGTTTTCATAATTTTACCCTATTAACCTTTTCCGTAAAACAATACATACCAAACAAGAGTAAATACAGGAATTAATATAATTAAAGAATATTTATAAACATAAGCGAAAAAGCTTGGCATTTTCAAGCCATAACTTTCAGTAATTGATTTTACCATAAAGTTAGGTCCATTGCCAATGTAAGTCATTGCACCGAAAAATACAGCACCCATAGATATTGCTTCGAGGTAAAGTGCGTGTTTTTCTTCAAATATTAATACGTGCTGGAGATTTCCGGGGTCTAATCCAAATTTACCAAATGCTGCACTAAAGAAGTTTACGTAAGTCGGGGTGTTATCGAGAACTCCCGAAAGCGAACCGGTTGCCCAGTAGAAAAATCCGGCATCGAGTTGTGGTCCGTAAACGTGTGCTTCGTGTGCAATTAATTGAAGTGCGGGAATCATTGTCCAGAAAATTCCGATAAACAGCCACGCAACTTCGCGTATTGGTTCCCATTCGAATTCATTTCCTTTAAGTGCTTCTTTATCGGCATATTTATATGAGAAATAAACAACGGCAAACATAATCATTTCCCTAATTCCGATTGGGAAAGGCATTAAATTCGGAACCCACGGCATAACGTTCGGATCAATAAATACAGCCAAAAGAATAATAATTAAAAATCCAATACTACGCATTCCGCGGAACTCCACTTTACCGGAAAAATTTTGGGAAACTTCTGCAACTTCTTTGTTACGAACATCATACAAATAAAAAATAGCGAGAATTAAAACAACCACACCAAGCCAAGCGTACCAAATATGTTCAATTACCCAAAAGAAACTTACGCCTTTCAAATATCCCATAAACAAAGGCGGATCTCCGATTGGTGTTAATGCACCGCCAATATTACTAATCAAAAAGATAAAGAAAATAACGTGATACGGTTTAAGTCTTCCTTTATTTACACGTAAATATGGACGAATTAAAACCATCGATGCACCGGTTGTTCCAATAAAATTAGATAAAATTGCACCAATAAAAAGCAATACAACATTTAACATTGGGGTGGATTTTCTATCGATTTTAATTAAAATTCCACCAGAAGCTACAAATAACGAGGAAAGTAGAGCAATAAAGGAAATATACTCTGCAGTTGTGTGAATGAAATCGTGAAAATCTTTAAGATAAAGCAAATAATATCCTGCAACAAAAACTCCCAAAACCAATGAAACGGCAGGATAATTCTTCTCCCAAAAATGTTGGTAGAACAAAGGTCCGGTAGCAATCATTAACAATAATACAACGAAAGGAATTACCATATAAGCGGAAGGCAAAACATGATGCTCTTCTTCTACGGCATTTTCTTCCGTTGCATTTGTGCCGGAATGTTCAACAGTTTGTTCTTGAACAACCTTATTATGCTGAACTTCTTGGGCATAATTTTTCGTGCTGGTAATTAACACAGCAGAAAAAACAAATAAAACAACGAACAATAAATTTTTCATTTGATCACCTAAATAATTTAATGAACGAACGTATTCTTAATCCGAATATATCAAGGGGTATTTCTGTAAATCATTCTTGGGAATGGAATTGCTTCGCGTAAATGTTCCAATCCGCAAATCCACATTACAGTTCGTTCTAATCCCAACCCAAATCCACTATGTGGAACAGAACCGTAACGGCGTAAATCTAAATACCATTGGAAAAAGTCCATTGGTAAATTATGTTCTTGAATTCTTTTTACAAGCGTATCGTAATCATCCTCACGCTGGCTACCACCGATAATTTCGCCGTAACCTTCGGGTGCAAGAACATCAACGGCAAGAGCCAGTTTTTCGTTTTCGGGATCGCGTTTCATATAAAAAGCTTTTACCGCAGCAGGATAGCGATGAACCATAACGGGACGATCAAATTGTTCGGAAATTACCGTTTCATCCGGTGCGCCAAAATCATCGCCCCATTCGAAATCTTTTCCGTTCTTGTGTAATATTTCTACCGCTTCGTCGTAAGAAATTCTTGGGAAAGGGCGAACAACTTTTTCAAGCTTGGAAGTATCGCGTTCTAATATTTTTAATTCTTCTTTACGTTCTTCCAAAACCGTTTGGACAATATATTCTAAAAATTCCTCTGCCAAATCCATATCGTCGTCCAAATCGTAAAAAGCCATTTCGGGTTCAACCATCCAAAATTCGGTTAAGTGTCTGCGTGTTTTCGATTTTTCCGCTCTGAATGTTGGACCGAACGTGTAAACTTTACCGAATGACATTGCACCGGCTTCGGCGTAAAGCTGACTTGATTGAGTAAGATAAGCTTTACCCAAATCGAAATAAGGTGTTTCGAATAATGTTGAAGTTCCTTCGCTAGCGTTCGGTGTAATAATTGGTCCATCGAATAAAACGAAATCGTGGGAGTCGAAAAAGTCGCGAATTGCTTTTACAATTCTGTGACGAATTTTTAGAATCGCATTTTGTTTTTTTGAACGCACCCAGAGGTGACGATGATCCATTAAAAATTCGATGCCGTGTTCTTTCGGTGTAATCGGATAATTTTCCGATTTACCTATTATCTTTAAATCTACGGCATCAAGTTCAAAACCGCCGGGAGCGCGGGGTTCTTCTTTAACTGTACCGGTTACTTCAAACGATGTTTCTTGTGTTATTTTATCAGCGATATCAAAAACTTCTTCTGTAACATTTCCCTTAAAAACAACACATTGTAAATACCCGGTGCCGTCACGTAAAATTAAAAATTTAATTTTTCCACTTGAACGTTTATTGTAGAGCCAACCTTTTAGGGTTACTTTTCCACCAACATACTGCCCTAAATCTTTTATATAAACCTTCGGCTTTATCATATTAATCCTGAATTATTTTTTTTAACAAGATTGTAAATATATTTATGCTTTGCTTTAATATCAAAAAGAAAAACTCAATTTCATGTAGAATCTCATAACATGGTATCCAGTTTAAGGAGCTAAAAGCAATAGGAAGTAAAGAGTTGTTTGCAACTTTGCGATTTCAAAATACAATAATTCCAGAAGTGTTTTTAATCTCTTTTATTTTTCTTTTTTATTTTATTACGAAATCCTTCTCGTTCTCTTGCGAAATTTCTGCGAGCTCTGCGTGGAATAGCACATTAACAAACATTAGCCCAATTTTACTATCCTTCATCAAGAACTTTATTATAAAAATCTTTTAGCACATCGATCGCATAAGTTGGGAAAAAGAAACGAAAATCACGGTTTGCCTTAATTTCAAAATATGCTTTTTTTGTGCGAATAATTTCCTCGACCAATTCTTCCGGAACAACAAAATAAACAGTTTCCGTAATTCCTTGAACTCCTTGTACATCGGGGACTGGGAATCGCGTTAATTTACATTGCTGTTTATAACCATCGATAGAAATTTTAACAGATTGTATCCCAGGTAAATAGCCTCCGAGAAATTTAATACCGAAGATAAAACGCTCACCTTTTAATTTTTTTTCGTAATTGTACTGGGCATATAACCGAAATGGAATATCGGTGGTTGGTTCACGCATTAAAAATTCTTCGCTACTAACAACATAAAAACCTTTCTTGGGGTCTAAATCTTTTCTAACAATTTTTACATTATTCGAACATGAAGTTAATAGTCCAATAAGAACTAAAAATAAAAAAAACTTTTTCATTCCTACACCCAAAAACTTTATTAACATATCGAAATATATATCATTTTATTTTTATGCAGAACATTAGTGGATTTATTTTGTCTAAGTGTAATCGGTATTTTAGTGGTTGTTGCTTTGTTCGTAGTCAATTCAAAATTACAAACTTTAAATCGGACATTGCAACACAGATTTAAACGAAGAAATAATCTCCGCATTAAAGAGAAAACTGAGTTTGTAACAACAAAATAAACAGATTAATATGTTTTTATATTCAAAATTATTTCCAGTAGCAGGAAAAACCATCCAGATTTATGAACTTTTAGCCTTCTCTTTTTATATCTCACTGTTTTATTCTTACAGAATATTTGAATGATGTTTTTGTGTTTGGTTTTACATTAAGCGTAAAAACTATGGAACGCGAGTTTATCTTTTTGTAATCCAAATCGGATGATAAAATTTTCCAATCGCCGTAAAGTGTAATGGGAATTTGTACTTTAACACTTTTATCTTTCGCATTCATTACAGTTATTTGATTTTGACTTTCGTAAACTCTATCGGAAATTTTTTCTCGCGATAATTCAACCAACTTTCCTTTTACATCGAATGCTTTCCCTATTGTAAGATTAACGGTTTCACCTTTTGCAGTGTGATTAATTAAATCTTCCCCAATAAATTCAAGGCTTTCGTTATCTTTTTTAAATACACGAACTTTCCCTTTCGGCAAAGGCATTCCAAGCGAATTATCTTTCTTGTTTTCAAAAACAATTTTTACATCAGCATTATGGTATTGGTTATCGGCAAAAAGATTAAGAATAAATTTCTTCTCAACATTTACTTCCGATGAATTTAGGAAAGCAATTTGTTTGGTTTCGTTGTTCGCAAGTGTTGTTTTCAGAGGTAATTCGTAAATGTGATACTCGAAAAAACTTCTCTCCGAAACTTCCGCATTGTCGTACATTTTTTGTTTTGCAATTCCGTAAACGGGATGAGGATTTTCATTAGCAAAATTCGGATTACCTGCAACCAATTTTACCTTTGCATTCTTAAATGTTTTACCGGAATTGTTTGTAATGCTTACCCACGAATTTAATTTCATCGTTTTATCATCATCGCTTAAAACCGCAACATATTCTGCTTCCCATTTCATTCCGTGAGTAAAATAAGAAAGTTCAATGTTTTGCTTTCCGCTTGAATTTGCAACCGCTAAATATTCCAGTGTGGGTTTTGTGACAAAACCTTTTGGTAATTCCGGAACATTAATTCTGTAATTTTTAAGATCGGAAATCATCAGCAACCCACCATCTTTACGACGTAATACCAAATCGTTGCCACCAAGCGAAATTAAAGTTCCTTGAATTGCTTGATTATTTACATCGTTAAGCGATATGGACTTATCGATATATTTACTAAGTATTGCGGAACGATTTGCCAAATCGTATTTGTAATTTTGTTCAAGAATTTTCCCATTAAACTTAATGTGAACAGATGTTGGATCTATTGATGTCGGAATATCTTTGATTAAAAATTTTGTTTTACCTTTATCAACGTTAATTATTCTGTGTTCTTTAACTACGCCTAAGTTATCGTTGTAAACCGTTACGGAAACATCTTGTGAAAAAAAATTATTTGCGACAAAAAGTATAGCGACAATTAATGTTAATTTTTTCATTTCTAACCCCGTTAAGTTTTTAATAATTTCTTGTAAAATGAAAATGAATTATTGTTTCAATGGCAAAAATATTATCTTGTTAATATTAAGAAGTTGAGTGAATTTCGCCGAAAGGTTTTTTCAAATCATATCAAAAACTTTAATAACTTTAATAGCCTTTTATTATTTCAACTAACGAATTTAAAAATACATTATTAAAGAAGTTGCTTAAATTCATCTACTGTTAATCCAACTAACCTAATAATTTTTCGAAGTGTTCCTTTGGCAACTTCACGATGATCCGGAACAACAATACGACGATGAGGATAATCTATTTGGCGTAATACAATATGACTACCTCTCTGACTATCTTTTTCATATCCAATTTTAGATAAAGCGGAAACTACCTCTCGTCCCGAAATTCTAGGCAATGCACTCAAACTGCAACCTCAATTATTTCTTCATCTATTGAAGGAGGAATTGGCTCGTTGTGTGCTTTTAAGCTTTCAATATAAACTTCAATTGCTTCCTGAATATTAGCAATTACTTCTTTACGAGTTTTACCTTGGGCAATACATCCGGGTAATGATGGGACCTCGGCTACATAAATTCCATCCTCATCTTGTTCAATTATAACTCTGTATTTCAATTTCATAATTACCTCTTTTTTCCCTATGTACAATAATATCAAAATAAATTTAACATTGTCAAAATTTTTTAGCAAAATAATAATCAACTAATTTAACCACGAACTCACAAATGTTTTTTTTGAAATAGATAATGAAAAAAACTTTTTTTATTTCCGCAATAAATCTTTTATTTGCCGTTATTTTAAAAACGAATTATAAAATTTTTGAGGAAGAAGAATGAAGAAACCGTTAGGTAAATTTCCTTTGACCGATTACATTTTCATTTCACTCGGTTCGGCAATAATGGCAATTGGAATTGGTGTGTTTTTAATTGATGCTAAAGTAGTTCCCGGTGGCGTTACAGGTATTTCGATGTCTATTCATTATTTGAGCGGAGGTAAAATTCCGGTAGGTTTAACAATTTGGTTGTTGAATATTCCCATTTATATTTGGGGATTAAAGGAACTCGGCAAACGTTTTGGTCCAAGAACATTTTACGCTTTTACGTTAAGCTCGTTCTTAATTGATTTTTTCCGCGGCGATATTCCGGGATTTGAAAATATACGATTACAAGATTCCGCCTCTGTTCAAACACTTTTACATCACGATTTTTTCTTTCTGATTTTTATTGGCGGTGTTCTACTCGGTGCGGGTTTGGGAATTATTTTCAAATTCCGCGGAACAACAGGCGGAACAGATGTAATTGCGGCAATACTGCAAAAACGTTTCGGAATTAAAACCGGAATTGCAATGATGTCGATTGATTTAATTATCGTTTCGTTAGCCGGTTTTGTAATTGAATACAAAAATCTAGCTACGCCGGATAAACCGACGCTTGTTCTTGTTTTTTACGCTTTGTTTTTAATTTTTATTGCGGGAAGAATTGTCGATATTATTATCGACGGTTTCGATTACGCCCGCAGTGCTTACATTATTTCCGACAAAAAAAGCGATGAAATTGCAAAATCGATAATCAATAATTTAAGCCGTGGAGCAACGGCAATTAAAACAAAAGGTCTTTACAAAAACGTCGAGCGCGATATGATTTTTACTGTCGTTACACTAAAAGAGCTCGGACGTTTAACCGAACTCGTGCAAGAAATTGACCCCGACGCTTTTATGATTATTAACAACGTGCACGAAGTTTTAGGAAGCGGTTTTAGACGCAGAATTTAATAAAGAGAAATCCACCTTGTTTTGTTATTTTAACAAATAAGGATTTAGATTTTTATTAAATAATTTTAAAAAACAATGAAAAAAATTTTTATTCTAATTATATCGCTTGTATTTATTGCAAGTT
The DNA here is from genome assembly GCA_964477915.1 of uncultured Melioribacter sp. Classification (GTDB taxonomy): domain Bacteria; phylum Bacteroidota; class Ignavibacteria; order Ignavibacteriales; family Melioribacteraceae; genus WGAL01. Next base: position 11,764 of record CAYZGB010000046.1, read on the forward strand.
GTTCATTAAACGGTCCCGGCGAAGGTGACGGCGGTGGTTCGCGAAACTCATATTTTTCGAATCCGCATCCCGAAAATCACGCACAGAATCAACCGGTAGTTGTAACTCTTAAATGGTCGTCTTCCGGTTTTACCAAATACGATGTCTATTTCTCAAAAATTTCACCACCCGATATTGCAATTGCAAAAGGAATTACATTAACGAGTTTTACCAAAAGCGGATTAAGTTACAACACACATTACTTTTGGAAAGTACGCGGTTACAAGTCCGACGGATCTTGGGTGGAAAGCCCGATTTGGGATTTTACAACACGCTCGTTTGGTAGCGGAAGCGGCGAAGGTGTTTATTTTATTGATTTAGGAGGAAATACGGAAACACCGAATTTTGTTAAAGTTTTGTTTGCCGCAACCGACGATGCCGGTTATCCTGTTTCCGATTTATCGTTAAACGACTTGGAAGTTTACGAAGACGGTGAACTTGTTTCGCAAAGTGAATCTTTTATTTTATTGGAACAATATCTCGAAAACAATTACTTAATGCGCGTTGCTCTTGTTCTTGATAACAGCACAAGTTTGCGAAACGACCTTGACCAAATTAAAAGTGCGGCAAACGATTTTGTAAATCACGTAGTCGATTCGCATAATCAAATTGCGGTGTTTAAATTTTCAGGCACAACTGAATTGGTTCAGGATTTTACATCAAACAAAAGTCTATTACATTCGGCAATAAATTCAATTAACGTTGGCGAACCTACTACCGATTTATACGGAGCGGTAATTACAGGTTGCGAAAGTTACACAACCGAATTTAATATTCATCAAATTGAAAACGGTGCTACTGTAATTTTTACCGATGGAACAGACACGCAAGGCTCTCACACTTTGGAGGATGCACTTAATGCTACTACCGATAAACGGGTTTACACTGTTGGACTTGGCGATGAAATAAATCCAAATATCTTACAGCAAATTGCAACAAGCGGATTTTTCTACATCGACGAAACAAACGAATTGATAAACGTATTTAATCAAATTAAAGAAGATATTGATAGATATTCGCGTTCATTTTATTGGCTCACTTACGCAAGCCCCAAACGCGGAAACAATATGCATACGTTAATTCTCCGCAGCAAAGATGTTAATTCAAGTTCTTATGTAGAATACGCTTATTCGAGTTCGGAATTTTTCTCTGCACCGGAAGGACTTTACTTAAATCCAACTGCTTCGAACCCCGAAGGAATTACCGAAATATCAATTGCTAAAAATACATCTAAAACCGTTACGGCTTATACATTTTATTACACACATCCATCTTACAATTGGGAAATAACTTCCGGCAGCAATTTAATCGATATGGCAATTGATTCCGAAAACGATACCGAAAATAATAACCGTGCAACAATCCACGCCGGCTCGGTAAAAGGCGATGCGGAAGTAACCGTAACGGATACGGTAAATAATTTAAGTAAATCTTTAACAGTTCACATTACCGATTAAAATGAAAATTGTCGGCATAATTCCAGCGAGGTTCGCATCTACAAGATTGGTAGGAAAACCGCTTGCCGATATTGGCGGAAAGCCAATGATACAACACACTTACGAGAACGCAAAAAAATCAAAACTAATCCACGAAATCATTATTGCAGTTGACGATACGAAGATTTACGACGTTGTTTCGAGCTTCGGTGCAAAAGCGGTAATGACGGACAAAAATTTCAACAGCGGTTCCGATAGGATTGCATTTGTTGCAACCAAAATTCCCGATGCCGAAATAATTGTTAATATTCAAGGGGACGAGCCTTTTATCGAAGGTAAAATGATTGACGAAGCGATAAGTCCATTTTTATTTGATAAATCAGTTAAAGTAACAACGCTCGTAAAAAAAATTACAGATATTAAAGAACTAA
>CAYZGB010000047.1:0-13257 GCA_964477915.1 uncultured Melioribacter sp.
TTTTGCGAAACCTTCCAAACGCTATTTAAACAGAATAATTGAAATTGATTCCACGGGGAAAAATGTAATTATTCGCGAATTGATTGCCGGTGAGGAATTAACACCGCCACTTGTAATTCCGCTCGATAAATTTATTCAAATGCGGCTTGCGGCAAATCAACGTAAATTGCTCGAAGATAAAGCCTATCAATATAAGTTGGAAACCGAAGGCGACGATTTAAGCGATTTACTTTCCGGTATTACAAACATTTCAATTCCGCTTCCGAACACCGGATTTTTAAGCATATTCGGTCCACCGAAAATTAGTTTACGAATAAACGGAGCGGTCGATATTCACGGAGCGTGGCGTAACGAAACGACCGAAGGTTTAACGGCATCGCTTTTGGGGAATACGAAAAACGAGCCGGATTTTTCGCAGCAAGTGCAAATTAACGTAAGCGGAACAATCGGCGATAAGCTTAATATTTCTGCGGATTGGAATACACAGCGTTCTTTTGAGTACGAAAACCGCTTGAAAATAAAATACACCGGCTACGACGACGAAATAATCCAAAGCATCGAAGCCGGTAACGTAAGTCTTAAAACCGCTTCGCTTATTGGCGGTAGCGAGGCGTTGTTCGGAATTAAAGCAAAATTTCAACTTGGCCCGTTTTCCCTTACAACAATTGCTTCGCAGAAAAAAGGCGAAGTGCAGGACGTTGATGTAAAAGGCGGTGCACAAACAAAAGATTTCGAAATTCACGCGTGGGATTATTCCCGTTTGCATTATTTTATTGATTCGGTTTACGCCGATACTTCTGCGGATTTTAATTTCTTCTACAATTATTTTGGTAAACCTACTTTTTCACCAAATCCAAATCAGCAATATTGGCGTGTTAAAGATCTTGAAGTTTGGAAAACCGCAACCGGATTGGCGGATGTTTCGAAAGAGCGGAAAGCAAATGTTTTTATCGATTTGCCACCGGTACAGCAGGGACAAAGTTACGATGAATCTTACAGAAGCAACGAAATTACACCTGTAAACGGACGCAACGAAATAGGCGGACGTTTTATCAAGCTTGAAGAAAATATCGATTACACTTACGATGAATACACCGGAATGATTAACTTCAACGCCGAACCGAATACTTCCGATGTGATTGGTGTTGCATTCAGAATTGAAGGACCTACGGCATCGCCCGACGACGACTTGTTCTTCGGTGAATTTCAAGAACAATTTGCAAACGACACAAGTAAAACGATTGTTCTCAAACTCGTAAAACCGCGTAACTTACAGCCCGGAGGCACTTACGCAACCGCTTGGTCTTTATTGCTTAAAAACATTTATGCAATCGGTGGACGCGAAATTAAAAAAGAAGGTTTCGAACTTGACATTAAATACGTTCCGCCCGGAATGGAACCCGTGAACGAAATTCAAGGCAAGCGTTTGCTTCAAATTTTCGGGCTTGACCGCACGGACGCATCGGGAACAAGCACAAAACCGGACGGTGAGTTCGATTTCTTTTCCGGTAAAACAATTTTGCCCAAAACCGGTGAAATTATTTTTCCCGTTCTTCAACCTTTCGGAATTCAATTACCGAGCGGTTTGCCCGATTCGTTAAAATATCAATCCGTTTACGATACTACGGTTACTTACGCAAAACAAGATAGAGAAAAAGACAGATTTTTAATTAAAGGGCATTATTCCGCTGCTATTTCATCGGTAATCGATATTGGATTTAACGTAGTTGAAAATTCGGTTAAGGTTTATCTCGGCAATCAAAAACTTGTTGAAGGAAAAGATTACCGTGTGGATTACAACATAGGACAAGTAACAATTTTGAACGATGCGGCACTTGTTCCTAATGCCGATTTGCGAATTACTTACGAACAAAACGATTTGCTTTCGCTTGCTTCCAAAACATTGCTTGGTGCAAGAGGAATTTACGAATTTAATAAAGATACTAAACTTGGCTTTTCATTTCTGAATTTGAATCAACAATCGCTGAACGACAAAGTGCGACTTGGCGAAGAACCGTTAAACAACACAATAATGGGACTGGATTTCGAAACGAAATACGAAATGCCTTTTGTTACGCGTGCATTGAATAGCTTTATTTCTACAAGTGCCAAATCTTCCTTTTCGTTAACCGGTGAATACGCTTACATAAAACCGGATCCTAATACGAAGAAAAGTACAATTTCGGAAGATCACAAAAAGAGCATTGCTTATCTTGATGATTTTGAAGGTGCAAAGAAAACAATTCCAATCGGTGTTTCGTATGTCGGGTGGAAAGATTTAAGTCAACCCGATAGTATGGAATATCACCTTGATCAAACACGACAACAAATTATGCTTTACAAAGGCAAAACAATGTGGTTTAATCCGCAACCTTCCGGAGTTGTTGTAAAAGATATTTGGCCGGAAAAGAAAGTTGCTCGCGAACAAAATCAAGTAACGGTTTTGGATGTTGTTTACGATCCTTCGAAAAAAGGACAGTACAACTACAACGAAGATTGGGACGAAAATGCCGATACGCTCTACAAAAACTGGGGTGGAATGACGCACTTGCTTTCCTCAACTGCAAATAACTTGGTTGAGCAAAACATTGAATTTATTGAGTTTTGGGCATTCGTTGGTAATGCACCGCCGGGTGCTAAAATGTATATCGATTTGGGACAAATAAATGAAGATATTATTCCGAACAAAAAACTCGATACCGAAGATAAAGAACCGTACAACGACCGCTTGGACGAAGGTGAAGATACGGGAATTGACGGATTAACCGACCCGCAAGAACCTGGTTACGATCCTGTTACAAATCCCGACCCGTCGAATGATGATTTCCGTTTAAATACTTCGACCGGCGATTACGAAGATATTAATGGAACTGAAGGCAACGCTAAACTTTACGATTTGGGAATTTCGCCGGATACCGAAGACTTGAACCACAACTTTTCACTTGATATGGTGAATAATTACTTCCGCTACGCCGTACCGCTCGATACAAATCGTGCAACAAATCCTTTTATTGCCGGTGGTGGTCATAACGGTTGGTACCAGTTTAAAATTCCTTTGAAAAGCTTTGTGAAAAAAGTCGGAAATCCAACTTTTACATTCGTTGAGGCAGTCCGTTTTTGGTTTAACAATGTAAACGAAAGAATTGCTTTAAGAATGACTGAAATAAATTTGGTTGGTAACCAATGGCAAGAAGTAAAAAAAGATAATCTTGATGATGATGTTTTAACCATTTCTACCGTAAGTATTGAAGATAATCCCGAATATTATTCGCCCCAAGGTGTAATTCGTGAACGCGATAGAACAAAACCAAATCAAGAAGTTTACAAAAACGAACAATCTTTAAGCTTAATAATAAAGGATTTGGAAGATGGACAAAGCCGTTCAATAGTAAAATACTTGGTTAAACAAATTGATGTTTTCAATTACAAAGAAATGAGATTTTTTGTCCACGGAGATTTAAATCCTTCGCAAGATAATCTTTCGTACGCCGATTCAATTAATTTTTACAATACACGGATTTACTTCCGTTTCGGTACGGACACAACAAACTTTTACGAATATTCTTTTCCGTTGGAAGAAGATTGGCATTCTATCTCAATTTCGTTAAAAGATATTTCCGCACTTAAACAAGCACGTGATTTGGACACGGCTGTTTTCCGACAACCTGTTCCGGGTAAACCAGGACATTATTACGGCGTAAAGGGAAATCCTTCTTTGACGAAAGTTTCCTTCTTTATGTACAAAATTGAAAATCCCGAAGGAACGGGCTTGCCCGGACAAGCAATAAGCGGAACAATTTGGCTAAACGAATTACGTTTGCTCGATGCGGACGATACACCGGGCTGGGCTTACAAAGCTTCGGGTTCGCTTAAATTAGCCGATTTTATTACAGTAAACGGAAACGTAATGCGGCGCAATCCGTTTTTCCATAAGGTTAACGAAAGTTTCGGTTCGCGTGAAGACCAACAAAGTTGGGGGGTAAATGTAAACTTCAACATTCTTAAATTGCTTCCGTTTAATTCCGAAGGAAGTAATCTTATGCTCACTTATCAGCATTCCGAGTCAATGAAAAATCCGTTGTTTATGCCGTCGAGTGATATTTCGGTTGCAAAAGCGGCTTCGGAAATTGAAAGGAAAATTCTTGAAGGAGGCGGAAGCCAAAGCGATGTTGATAAGGCAAAGAACGAACTTTACAATTACGTGCAAAGTATGAGTGTAAACGAGGCTTACACTTTATCTAACATAAAATTAAAAATTCCTACGAAGGCTTGGTATATCGATAAAACAATTAACGCACTTACTTTTTCGTATAATTTCAGTCGCTCGTATTCACGTAATCCCGCAACGGCACTTGCTCAAATGTGGACGTGGAAATGGGACGGAAAATACAGCGTAAATATCGGACGTGAGGTTGAGTTTAAGTTTGCGGATATTCCTTTCGTTGGTGCATTGTTTAATATTTTCGATAGTTACAAAAATGCAAGATTTAGATTACTACCGAATTCATTGAACGCGGCGGTTTCGTTAAACAGAAAATACAATTATTCACTTTCGAGGCAAGCAAATAGTCAAGCACAAATTGCTCAGGATTTTGTTGCCTCGCGGACAGCGGGATTAACGTGGACGCTTACGCAAGGCGGATTGCTAAATCTTTCGACTTCGTATAAAGTAAGTGCAAACTCTTCACTTGCCTATTTGCTTTACGACGAAAACGACAAACCTCGTAGCGAAAAAGAAGTATGGAACGATATTCTAAACGGCGAATATTTCGGGAGAATAAACAGTTTTACGCAATCTTTCGCACTAAAAACAAAGCCGAAATTACCGAAGTTGTGGAAGCTCGATAAGTATTTTCAACTTAATGGAAGTTACAACGTCAATTATACTTGGCGTTACGATTTCCGTCAGGAAGAATTGGGACGCAGTGCCGGTTATCAGAATACTTTTGCCGGTGGATTAACCTTAAAATGGAAAGCTTTGACCGATCCGCTTTTCCCGAAAGAAATTAAAACAAAATCACACAAAAGGAACGTTCGGAAAAGAAGTTCGCACAGAAGCAGACGCGGAAGGAAAAGAAATCTCGATGAAGAAATATCCGGGAAAGATAAAACCAAATCCAAGGAAAATACTGAAAAATCCGGCGAAAAGAACACCGAGGAAGAGAAAGTTACTGAAAATAAAGGTCCATCGAGTTTAATTCGTGCGTTACGTTTTTCACTTTCAATTCTTAAATGGACACTTTTCGATTACGATAAAATTGCGTTTAAGTTCAATCAAAAAAATCAGCGTTCTGGTTCAGGCTTAAAAGCAACGGGAACAGGCTTTACTAACTTTTGGAGCAAGTTTAATGAAGATAACGGACCGAGCCGTGCTTTTATGTTAGGCTTTAGTAACAACATTGGTCCACGTGTTGCAAATGCAACGCTTGGTGATAAGTTTTCTCAAACAAACGGAATTGCAATTTCCACCCAACGCCCGCTTTGGGAAGGAGCAAATATCGATATTGATTGGAAAGTAGATTGGGGAATAAACAAAAGCTACACAATAAATACGGACGATCAAGGAAACATTATTCTTTCCACACCGAATATTACCGGAACAACAAATCGCTCGTTCCTTGTTTTACCTTTCGGCTTATTCGGAAGTGGAATAAAAACAATTCACGATAAATACGATCCGAATGCGGAAGACCCTGCTTACAATTTATCACGTGCATTTGTAGAAGGCTTGGAAACATTGCCTTTCCTTTCGCAAATGCCGTTACTTAAAGATTTTGCAACGTTTATTCCGCGTCCTAATTGGAGAATTTCGTGGTCTGGTTTGGAAAAATTGCCGCTGTTAAAATCAATATTTAAACGTGCAAGTTTAAATCACGGTTACTCTTCCAATTACACGGAAGGCTGGAAAATCAATCCCGACGGGAAAACCGTTGTTCAAACACAAAGAATAAATTACGCTTTTCAGCCATTGGTAGGAATGAACATTACTTTTGCATCGCTGTGGGGCGGAAATATGTCCGGCCAAATTAAATACGGAAGCAAAACAACTTACGATTTGGGAGTTGCAACTAAAACCGTAACTGAAGGAATTTCGCGGGATTTCAACATTCAATTAACATTTTCAAAGAGCGGATTTTCATTGCCGATTTTCGGTATCAATCTTAAAAACGATTTGGAATTTACCTTATCTTACACAAACAGCCGAAACGCAACGATTATTTACCAAATGGATAATTTTGATGAAAAAGGAAAACCGCAGGACGGAACAACACGCACGACTCTTGAACCGAGAATTAAATACATAATGAGTTCGAGAATTACACTTTCGATTTTTTACCGAAGAACAAAGGTTGAGCCGGAAGGGGCTTCGAGAATTCCACCAACAACAACAAACGAAGCCGGTTTGGACGTGCATATTTCAATTCAATAGGAACAAAAAACAATTTAACAGATATAAGACTGAAAAAAAGGAAATTCTAAAAATGGAAAAACAACAAATCCTTTGGATAGACGACGAAATAGAACTTTTACGTTCGCACATTCTTTTCCTTACAGAAAAAGGCTATTCGGTTGATACCGTAACCAATGGCGAAGATGCCGTTTACAAAGTTCGCGAAAAAAATTACGATTTGATTTTTGTTGACGAAATGATGCCCGGAATAGGCGGACTTGAAACAATTAACGAAATTAAAAACATTAATCCGAATATTCCCGTTGTAATGGTTACAAAGAATGAAGAAGAATCTTTAATGAACGATGCGATAGGAAGCAAGATTGATGATTATTTGATTAAGCCGGTTTTACCTTCGCAAATGTTAATGGTTTGTAAAAAGATTTTGGAGCGGAAAAAAATTTCGAGCCAATACGTAACACGCGATTATATGCAAGAGTTTACGCGTATTTCCGCAAGATTAATGGGCGAAAACGATTTTCAAGATTGGATTGATATTTACAACAGATTAACTCAATGGGATTTGGAACTTGACGAACATCCGGAAGTTGATTTGCGTCAAACACTTTACGAGCAAATTCGCGAAGCAAATAAAATCTTTTCGAAATACATTGAACGGAATTATCTCGATTGGCTTGAATATCCCGAAACAGCACCGGTTTTAAGTCCGAAAATTTTCGAGCATTACGTTTTGCCCGAAATTGAGGAAAGCGACGGACCGGTTTTCTTCTTCGTTCTCGATTGTATGCGTCTCGATCAGTGGTACGTAATCGAACGTAATCTTCGTGATTATTTTAACATTGTTACGGATTATTATTATTCGATTTTACCGACTGCAACACCATATTCCCGTAACGCACTTTTTAGCGGACTTTATCCTTTGGAAATTCAAAAAAAATATCCGGAGTATTGGTTAAATAAATCGGATAACGAAAGCCAACTAAATAAATACGAAAACGATTTGCTTCAATTAATGCTGAATAGATACAACGTAAAATTAAGGAACGAACCGAAGTATTTGAAGATTATTGATCCTGCGGTTGGACGTTCGTTTGCTCAAAATGTTGCTTCGCACAAAAACACACACTTTATGGCTGTGGTTATTAACTTTTTGGATATGATTGTTCACAGCCGTTCGGATAATGATGTGCTTAAAGAAATTTCGCCGGACGAACCGGCATTTCGTTCACTTACGGAAAGTTGGTTTAAGCATTCATCTCTTTTGGCAATATTAAAAATTATTTCGGGAATGAAAAACGCACGAGTAATTATAACAACCGATCACGGAAGTATAAGAGTAAAGCGTGGTTCGAAAGTTCTTGGCGATAAGGAAGCTGCGAAAAATTTACGCTTCAAATACGGACGTAACTTAAAAGCCGATGATAAACACGCAATGTATATTCGCAATCCCGAAAAATTTATGCTTCCCGAAGTTGGTATTGCATCTAACTACATTATTGCCAAAGAAGATTATTATTTTATTTATCCAACAGAATATCACAAATATCTTAATCTTTATCGCGATACTTTTCAGCACGGCGGAATTTCGATGGAAGAGATGATTTTACCGGTTGCATTATTGGAGACGAAATAAATGGAATTCCCAATTGAACGATTGGTAAATAACGAGAACGAAACTAAATCTCTTGCTCGTGAATTTTCAAGTATTTTAACAGCAGGCGATATTATTTTACTTAACGGAAATCTCGGTACAGGAAAAACTTTTTTCGTTAAATCGGTTCTCGAAAACTTTAATGTTAGTGATGTTAACAGTCCGACTTTTGCAATTGTAAATGAGTACAATTCGTCAAGACATAAATTTTATCATTTCGATTTTTACCGCATAAATAAAGAATACGAACTTTACGATATTGGAATTGACGATTATTTATGGGACCCAGATGCAATTACATTTATCGAATGGGCGGATTTGTTTCATGATGTGGTGAATAACTTTTCTTACCGCATCACTTTTGAATTTATTGATGAAGGCAAAAGAAGAATTACAATAGAAAAGCACTAACAGCGGTTTATTCAGTATTTTCATTCAGTAGTTTCTTCATTTGTTCTACATTATTTACCGGCAAAGAGCAAGTGTAATTTTCGCATACGTAAACAGTGGGTTTGCTATTAATTGCGGAATAGTTTTTCAAAAAAGGTGCGAACTTGTACAATTCTTTATTATTTCTTTCCGTAACTAACAAAACTACTTTATTTGGTAAATAAACTTCGCGAAGCACTTGAAAATAAGGATCTAATGAATTATCCATATTTTTTGAAACGATGATAATTTCATTGCTTTTATTCAAAAGAAAATCTAAACCGGTAAGAAATTCTGAATAAGCACTTGGATTGGAGTTTGCCAAACTTGCAAAGGCTTCGCTTAATTTATATGCAAGATTTTCATATCTCTCGTTCGATGTTAGTCTTGCAATCCTAATTAAATTACTCATCATTACGGAGTTGCCGGAAGGTATTGCACCGTCGTAATATTCTTTGCTTTGCGGAAAATTTTCTTCGTCCGTTTTTTTGCTAAAATAAAATCCGAAATTTTTTTCATCCCAAAAATTTGTAATTGTATAATCAAGAAGGGCTTTTGCTTCAAATAGATATTTTGTTTCAAATGTTGCCTCGTACAAATTTATTAGTGCTTCAATAAAAAATGCGTAATCATCAATGTATGCGGGAATGGAAGCCTCACTGTTTCTGTATCGATGCAAAAGAGAACCATCTTTTCCCCTCAAATAATTATTGATAAACTCAACGCTTTTTCTCGCAATCTCGATATAGGACTTATTGTTGAAAATATTCCCCGCTTTTGCAAACGCCGAAATCATTAGCGCATTCCAATCGGTTAAAATTTTATCGTCCTTAAAAGGATGCTTGCGTTTTTCTCTTGCATTAAAAAGTTTTTGTCTTGAATTTTCAAGGCTTTCGCTCACTTCCTTTTCGGAAAGGTTGAATTTATCAGCTGTTTCTTCAATTGATTTTGCAATGTAAATTATATTTTCGCCATTCGAAATGCCGGTTATTTCATTGTGGAAATTGCCTTGTGGCGTTATTCCGTATCTGAATTTAAAAATCTTTGAAGCCTTTTCATCCAAGAGTTCATCGATTTCTTCTTCACGCCAAAGATAAAATTTCCCTTCTTCCCCTTCGCTATCGGCATCTTCTGCGGAATAAAATCCGCCTTGTCCCGATTTCATTACACGCGAAACATAATCTAAAATTTCTTCCGCAGTCTTTTTGTAATTTATTTTTTTCGTTATTTGGTAAGCTTCTGTGTAAGCAATTACAAGCATTGCCTGGTCGTAAAGCATTTTTTCGAAATGTGGAACAAGCCATTTTCTATCAGTGGAATAACGGTGAAACCCAAATCCGATTTGGTCGAAGATTCCACCTTTACGCATTTCGTCGAGTGTTTTTTCAACCATTTCGAGTGCGTAATTATTTCCGTATGTTTTCCGGTAATGCATAAGAAAAATCAAATTGTGAGGCGAAGGAAATTTAGGTGCGTAACCAAATCCACCGAACTCTTCATCAAAATTTTGTTTGTAATAAATAAAGGCATTGTGGAAAACCGCGGTATCGATTTTATCTTTTTGCGATTGGCTTAAATACGCTTGTAAGTATGACGAAACTTTGTTCGCATCGGTAAGTAATTTTTCTCTATCGTTCTGCCAAAAATACGTAATTCTTTCAAGTAACGTCAAAAGCCCAATTCTATTGCCTCTATCTTCCTTTGGTAAATATGTTGCTGCGAAAAAAGGCTTTTTATCGGGTGTCATAATAATTGTTAAAGGCCATCCGCAATTGCCCGAAATCATATGGCAAACATTCATATAAATTTTATCTACATCCGGGCGTTCTTCTCTATCGACTTTAATTGCTACAAAATTTTCATTTAGCATTTCCGCTACGCTTGTGTCTTCAAACGATTCGTGTTCCATTACGTGGCACCAATGGCAAGTCGAATATCCAATTGATAAAAAAATCGGTTTGTCCTCTCGCTCCGCTTTCTCGAATGCTTCTTTGCTCCACGGATACCAATCAACGGGATTGTAAGCGTGCTGTAATAAATATGGCGATTTTTCATTCATCAAGTGATTAGGTTTTTTATGTTGCATTTTCAATTTGCTCCCTTCCGTCCTTTTATGTGAACAACCGGATAAAGTTAAAGTTAATATCAGTATTAAAAATATTTTCGTTCTACTTTGCATTTTTTTATTTAAGAAATTTATAAAAGATAAATTGTCCGTTATAAGATAGTAAGAAAAGTTTATGAAAAAAAATTATCTCAATTTTTCCAAAAGTAATTTCATATCTTCCGGTAAATCGGAATCGAAACGGAGGAATTCTTTTTTGTTCGGGTGGAAAAACCCAAGCGTTTTTGCGTGAAGTGCTTGGCGTTGCATAATTTCGAGCAAATTATTAACGAAGGCTTTCATTTTCGGTGTTCTTCCGCCGTAATTAATTCTACGTCCACCGTAAATAGGGTCACCAAAAATCGGATGATGAATAGACGAAAGATGTACACGTATTTGATGAGTTCGCCCAGTTTTCAAATGTAGTTTTATTAGCGAAGTAAAATCAAATTCTTCAATAGTTTCGTAAAAAGTGTGTGCGTGTTTACCTTCCGTTTCCGATACGGTAAAAATCTTTCTGTCTTTTTTACTTCGTGCAATGTTGCCAATTATTTCGCCTTTCGGCGGATTTGGGTGTCCCCAACAAATCGCCCAATATTCTCGCTCGATTGAATGCTCGGCAAATTGTTTTGCAAGTTCGGAATGTGTCCAATCGTCTTTTGCAATTAAAAGTAATCCGGAAGTATCTTTATCTATTCTATGAACAATTCCCGGACGTGCTTCGGTATTAACGCTACTTAATTCATCCGAATGATAAAGTAAAGCATTTACAAGCGTTCCTGAATGATGTCCAAGTGCAGGATGCACAACCATTCCAGCGGGCTTGTTAATTACCATTAACCATTCGTCTTCGTAAATAATTTCGAGCGGAATGTTTTCCGGTTCGATTTTTTCGGGGCGTGGCGAAACGGGAATTTTTACAACAATTTCTTCACCGCCGGTTATTTGGTAATTCGATTTTTCGCTTTTGCCGTTTACCGTAACAAGTTCCGCTTTAATTAATTTTTGAATTTTTGTGCGAGTTGCATTTTCAATATGGCGTGCAAGATAAACGTCGAGGCGTTCTTTTTTTTGTTGAGGGGGGATTTTAATAACAATAACTTTTTCGTTAATTATTTTCGCCATCGGTTAAATCCGATTTTTGCGAATATTCATTAGTTTCTAAATCAATATTTTCGGGGAGTTCATTGATCTGATTGTCAATATTTTCTTCATTATGTTCTTTTTCCTCTTCTTTCTGTTCATTGCGTTTTTCACCTGAAAAGAAGATCAACAAAACAACTCCAATTGTAACAGCGGAATCCGCAATATTAAACACGGGGAAACGCGTAAATGTTTTTCCAAACAAAGAGAAATCGGGAAATTCCACGTTTATAAAATCCACGACTTTCCCCAAAAACAATGGTCCGTATCCGAAAATTACCCCGTAAAACATTCTATCAATTAAATTACCAATTGCACCACCAAGTATTAAAGCAATTGCAAATTTGTAAATAAATTTATCGTTTTGGTGCAAGTAAAGATAAATGAAAATTGCAATGGAAAGCAAAAGGGTAAAGAGTGTTAGAAAAAATTTTTGATTAACTCCAATATCAATACCAAAAGCAATACCAGGATTTTCAACGAAAGTAAATTGTAAAAATTTCCCAATAACATCAATACTTTGCCCGTATTGAAAACCTTCAACCTTAATTCCCAAAAGTGGAATAGAAAATCCATGAATTAACAATTTTGTGATTTGGTCTAAAACAACAACCGAAAAAGTTACCCAAAGAATACGCAATTAATAATCCATTACTTTTGCAATTGTTGTTTGACTTGAACACAATGTTGAGTATGCGGAACGGCTCTTAAACGTTCTTTGGGAATTAACGGACAAGTTGGACAAAGTTTTTTCGGGTCGTCAATGCAATCGACGCAAATACCGTAAGTTCCCAGTTCAATTCGTTGTAAAGCATCTTCGAGGTAACGTAAAAACTTGCTTTCGCGTTGTGCCCACAAAAAGAGTTTTTCGCGTTCTTGTGCATCGGTGCCTTGTTCCGCCATATGAAGAGAATAAGGAGAGTTTTCATTTACGTATTCACCGGTATTAGGATCCATCATTTGTTCTTTAAGAATGCGTAGTTGCTCGATTATCTCGTCCCGACGTTTAATAATAATTTCTTTAAACTCTTCCATTTCGGCGGGAGAATATCCTTTTATTTCAAGTCCGTTAGCAGTTGTGATAATAAACGGATCCGTTTTTTTCTTCGGACGTTTAATAGTAATTTTTCCAGCCGAAATTACTTCGGATTCTTTTGCTTCGGTTTTCTTCTTTTTAGAGGATGTTGATTTTTTAGTAGTAGTTTTCTTTGTTGTTGCTTTTTTCGTCGCTATTTTTTTTGAAGTAGCCGAAGTAGATTTTGTTGTTTTTGTCTTTTTAGAAGAATTTTTTTCGCTTTTCTTTATCGTCGATTTTTTCTGGGCAGTCTTTTTCGTTTCAGTTTTCTTTGTCGATTTTTTTACAGCTTTTTCATTTTTATCAGTGGCAACTTTTTTTGTGGTTTTAGCCACCTTTTTTGTTTTCATAGTTTCCTTTTTTTCTTTTTCTTTTTTCGTTGTTGCTCTCTTTGCCATTTTATCTATTTTCCTCCTTTACGATTTCGTTTTAATTATTGTGAC
>CAYZGB010000048.1:0-13084 GCA_964477915.1 uncultured Melioribacter sp.
ATGGCGTAATCTTAACTATTTAAATTTTCCGTTATTTTATTTTGCAAAATTCATTATTACCATTATCTTTTGAAAGAGAAACAAAAAACGGAGATAAAAATGTCCGAAGACAAAAAGAAAATTTCAAATTATTCAACAGAAACAAAATTACTTTACGGTAAAGATGTTTCAAACAAATGGGATTACTCACACCACGTTACTGCACCGATTTCTTCATCTACAACTTTTAGGCTTGATTCAGTTGAAAGAGGTGCATTAGGATTTGTGAATTTTGTTGAAGCAGCCGAACACGAAGATGAACCGCCGATTTATATTTACGATAGGCTCGGCGAACCAAATAAAGATATGTTGGAAGAAAATCTTGCAATTATCGAAAAAGGTGAAACAGCCGTAGCCTTTGCAAGCGGAATGGCTGCAATTTCCGGTGTGTTAGGAATTTTAACGAAATCGAACGATGAAATAATTACCCACAAAACTCTTTACGGTTGTACAATATCTCTTTTCAAAAATTGGTATCCTCGTTACAATATTAAAGTAAATCAAATCGATTTAACAAACTCAGAAAACCTTCGAAATTCCATTACAGAAAATACACGCGTAGTTTACTTTGAAACACCGGCAAATCCCAATTTAGACATTATTGATATATCGGATATTCGCAAAATAGTTGACGAATATAATTCGAAACGTGAAAAATCCCACCAAATTTATATCATAGTCGATAATACATTTTCCACTCCGTATTGTCAAAGGCCGATTGAACTTGGAGCCGATTTTACAGTACATTCGTTAACAAAAGGAATTGGAGGTTTTGGAACCGATATTGGTGGAATTGTAATTGGACGAAATGAATTTAGAAATTCATTACTACTCTATCGTAAAGATTTTGGAGGAGTATTAAGTCCGCGTAATGCTTGGTCTATTTTAACCTACGGATTACCTACCGTTGCTATTCGCCAGCGACGTGCAATTGAATCCGCAATGAAAATAGCCGAATATTTGGAGCAACATCCGAAAATCGAATTTGTCAATTACCCGGGCTTACCTTCGTACAAATATTATGAACGTGCTAAAAAACAAATGCAAAATTTCGATGGCGAATTTGCTCCCGGGCATTTAATTTATTTTGTACTTAAAGGTGAAAATGAAGAAAAATCAAAAGAAATCGGACGTAAATTTATGAACTTTATTGCCGATAATGCCTATACGATGACTTTAGCTGTTAGTTTAGGCCACACAAGAACACTAATCGAACATCCTGCATCGATGACGCATTCGGTTGTACCAACAGAGGAACTACATAAATACGGATTGCACGCCGGTGGAGTAAGAATTGCGGTTGGACTTGAGAAACCGGATGATATAATAAAAGATTTGGAGATTTCCCTTGAAGCAATTTAGTTACCTTACGGTTATTTTACTTTTTCTATGTGCTAATTTTTCTGTTGCACAAAATGTTTCAGCAAATGATACTGTTAATATCATTTACGGTGCTTTGAATTATCAAGGACAAACTATTTTAATTACCAATCATGGAATACAAATTGATAAAAAGCAAAGCACAAATTTTTCAAATAGTAGAAATACAAACGAGATGTTTTCCGAATATTATAAAAAAATTTACGGCAAGGATACCGAAAATCCCAACTTTGTTATTGACGGCGGGAATTTAGAATTCGTACCACTTATAAATATTAATGAACTTTACGGCAATAATCATCAAATAATTAATGGGATTTCGGTTTCCGAATTGGCAAAAACTTTTACTGATAAAAATTACGCAAAGCGAGATGAAGTTTTAACAAAATTAAAGTCGTACTTGAGTAATAAAATTACGATTAATAAATAAACACAATTTCATTTTTTATGTAATTTTTGTAACAACCATTAACGTAATATCATCGGATTGCTCAGCGCCTGCGGTGTGTTTTTTTACATCTTCCAAAATAATATTTAGAAGTTCGTTAGAACTTTTATTGTTTACGGAAATAACGAGTTTTTCAAGTCGTTCGTCCGAATATTCACTCGAATTTACATCCATAGCCTCAGTAATTCCATCTGTAAACAAAATTATTTTATCTTTTTTTCCCAGTTTGATTTTTTCACTTACATAAGGAACAATTGTTTTCATTACGCCGAGAATCATTCCTCCTTTTGTTAATTTATGTAATGTGTTATTACTAATTAAAAGAGGCGGGTTATGTCCCGCATTTACGTATTCGATAGTACCGCTTTCTCCGTCAAGTAAAGCCCAAAACATAGTAATAAAACTTCCGTCGGTTGTGTTTTCAGCAATTAAATCGTTAAGCAAATTTGTCGCTTGCGCTATTGGGTAATCAAATTTTGTAAGCGTTTTAATTACCGCTTGAATATTGCTCATAAGCAATGCTGCTTGCATTCCTTTGCCGGAAACATCGGCAATTACAATAAGAATTTTACCATTTTTTAATTTTATTACATCGAAGTAGTCGCCTCCAACTTGACGAGCGGAAATGTTTACGGCATCAATTTCAAAAATATCACTTTGCGGAATTTCACGAGGTAAAAGATTTCGTTGAATTTTACGTGCAAGTTCCAAATCCTTTTCTATTTTTTGCTTTTCAAGGTACTCATTAAAAAGCCTACTGTTTTCGAAAGAAATAATTCCCAAACTACCAACAGAATAAATAAACTCAATATCCGATTGTGTGTAACTTTTGCCGTCGGCTCGTTTACCAAGTAAAATCAATCCTCGTGTTTCGTTCTTATATTGCATAGGAACAATGAGCTCAACACCAATATTTTCAAGTATTTCGGATTCCGGTATTTTTAAATCACTTGTAATTAAAGGATTTTCGAAGCAGTAATTTTTGTCGTCAAAAATTTGTTTTAAAATTGAGTTGTCGAATTTGCTAACAATAATTCCAACATTTTTATCGCAAGAAATCACGGCATATTTGGAAACAAGAAATTGCCCTATAATTGAAAAAAGAAAAATCTTTGTAGCATTTTCAATATCAAAAATACCGGTAAATTCTTTAGCCAAATCGAAAAGTGAATTTAACTGATTAATTTTTGCATCAAGCATCCGGTTGGTTAAAGAGAGCTTTTCGAAATTTTGCGAATTTGCAATTGCAGTAGAGGCAATACTCAAAACCGTTTCAACAAATGATTTATCGTCTTCGTTAAAATTAGCATCGCCAAATTTATTACCAAGTAAAACATATCCTAATTTCTTTTCATTAAATAAAAGTGAAAAAATATTAGGCATTTTATTTTCGGCAGAGAATTTTTCCAAGTCGGTAATTTCGGACTCGCTCTCTATTTTTTGTCCTTTAATTTCCTTAATATTAAGATTACCATTTTCGTCGTAAAGTAAAACGCTTCCTTTTGTAATTAAAAATTTAGCAAAAAGTGTGTAGAGTAAATTTTTTAAGATAAAATCCAGATTAAGATTAGAGTTAATTTGATTACCGAAATCCAGTAAGGCTAATAAATTTTTGTCCTTTGTCTGGTTATTCACTTTCATTTCTTTTTTTTATCAGAGTAATTTTATTGTAGTTTGGATTATCAATTTCGTAAATAACATCATCCATAAGTTTTTTCATTAAATAAATTCCAAGCCCGCCACTTTTTTTCAATTTTAGCGATTCTTTAATATCCGGTAATTTTGCTTTATCCGGGTCGAATTTTTTGCCAAAATCTATTAAAGAAATTTCAAGCTTATTATTTTCGAACTTAACATTTACAATAATTTCTTTATCTTCATCAAAGCCGTATGCGTGCTTAATAATATTGGTTGCAGCCTCGTCAACGGCAAGAATCATATCCGAAATTTCCTTTACGGAAAAACCTTTTTCTTTCGCAAAATCCGAAACAAATTCTCTAATTATTTTGAGATTTTCGGTTTTGCTTTTTAATTCTATTTTTCTTTCAATATTCAACGTTAGTTTCCAAATTTTTCGATTGCATCATTTTCATTTTCGTAAAACTCGTAGAGAACAGGAAAGCCAAGTAAATCAAAAACGCTGTAGATTTTTTCCGAAGCCTCTGCAAACTTAATATCGCCCTTGTTCTCCCGCATCGTTTCTACGTATGCCATAAATACGCCAAGTCCGGCACTGCTGATATAATCAAGGTCTTTGAGATTTACTACAACTTTGTAATTACCTTCGGAAATTAAATCTTCAAATGCCTTTTCCATTTGGGGTGTTGTGTGTGCATCCAACATACCGGAAACACGAACAATAATTACCCCATTCTTGTTTTCTTTGTGAATTTCAAAATCACTCATTTTATCTCCGTTTAATTTTATTTTCTTTTAAAAATTAATATAGTAATATCATCGTTTTGAAAATTACTATTGGCAAAAAGACTTACTTCTTTTATTAAAGTAAGTGCAATTTGGTCTGCCGACTTTTCTCTATTTAAGTTCAAAATTTCAAAAAATCTTTTATATCCAAATTCTTCTTTTTTATTATTCATTGCTTCATTTATTCCGTCGGTATAAAAAACAATTATTTCATCTTTCTTAATAGGTAATCTAACCGGTTGTAAGTTTTTAGCAAAAATTTCACTCGAAGCAATACCGAAAGCAAGTCCATTACTATCAATAATTTTAACATCATTGCCCGTAACCAAAACCGGCTTATTGTGTCCTAATCTATAATACAAAATTTCGCTTTCGTAAACTATTCCAATAATTGCGGTAACAAAACTTTTTTTATTTAATCGTTTTAATAAAATTTCATTTGCGCGTATTATTAGTTTATCTATGCTCTCGTCCGTTTGCGAAAGTGCTTCAAAAATGCCTTTCATCTCAGCCATTGTGTACGAAGCTTCGATCCCTTTGCCCGAAACATCGGCAATTACAAAGGCTGTCGCATCTTTCAGATTAAAGAAATCGTAATAATCTCCACCAACCTCAAATGCAGGAATAAATTGGGCGGAAATTTCAAAATTTTTTACTGTCGGGATTTTCTCTGGAATTATTTTTCGTTGAATTTCCCGTGCTAATTCCAGTTCTTTTTCCATTCTTTCTTTTTCAATAGAGGCTTTTAACAGCTCTGCTTTTGATAAAGCCAACGAAGCAAAATCAGCCAAGCCAATAACAGCATCTATTTCATCATCGTCAAAATTTTCTTCGCCAAATTTACGTGCAAGAAAAAGATAACCTCTTCGTTCGTTTTTTACAAAAAGAGGAATTGCAAGTAATCTTTCGATTCCGTAACGAGGCAAAATATCCGAACCGGATGAATTATTAATATCGAGAATTAAATATTTGAAATTATCTTTTTTGCGAGCAAATTGGTTAAATAATTTCTCGATAATTTCCTTTTTCATCTCAACGTGAATTAATATTTTTTCATTATTAGAAACAATTATCAACGAAACTTCATTAGTATTACCGGCTTGTTTTGCAAGTGTTACAATCGATTCACCAAGTTCTTGTAAATCGAAAATTTCGTTAAGCATCTTTCCCAAGCCCCAGAGCATACTTAGTTCTTCTGTTTTCTTATCGCTCTCCTCGGCTGTGGGTAAATGAAAAATTGTTGTAAAAAACACCATACCCGCATTAATTGAACCGTAAAATAAAACAAAGGTTGTTGAATAATAAAATAAGTACGAAAAATGTTTAAGAATATATTCGCCTTGCTCGTTAACATTAAGCAAAATAAGCGAAACAAATAGAATTCCACTCACAAAAAAACTACGAATAATTAAACCGATTTTCTCTTTTTTGGATAATTTTGCAATCCACGAAACACGCATTGAATTTAGAACAATCAAAATACCGAGTGAAATTTCTACAATAGTTGTAAAACTATTTATCGAAGAGAAAAAGGCTGGGAAAAGTGTTGCAATATCGTACGTTTCTTTAAGATAAGGAATAAAAGTTTTGAGAATGCCGTACAGTAACAACAAAATTATCATCGCACGGAAAAAACCTTTTTGGTTTCCCTTTTGGCGATAAAAATAAAATTTAGATAAAATAATAAAAGAGTATTGAAGAATTACAAAAACAACTATTGCAATACTTAATATTAAAAATATTTGAATAATTGAAGGAATTTCACTGAAAGTACGCTCTTTAATAAATAAACTAATTCCGCCAACAATTACAAGAAAAATTGAGGATAATAGAATCAACAAGTTGAAAAAGGACAAAATCAAGTTACGTTTTAGAACAATTTTTTTAATTCCCCAGTAGAACCAAAAGTAAGCAACGTGGATAAATAAAATTTCATTAATGGTTAAATCAACAATGCTATCGTTATTAAAAGTGGTAAAACGAAAAAATAGGAAGGCAATAGAAAATAATGTTGCCTTAATCGAAAGTGAACTTTCGTAAAAATCTTTTAATTGTTCTGAAATCATTGCTAAAACTCACCTTTGATGTAAGGTTCGAGCAAAGCACGTAAAGTTTCTCTTGCACGGAAAATCCTCGATTTTACCGCACCAATTTCAAGGTTCATTTTTTCGGCAATTTCTTTGTACGAAAGTTCTTCAATATCTCGTAAAATCAAAGGTTCTTTCAGTTTGGGTGGTAATTTTTCTATTGCACTGCGTAAAAGGACAGGCAAATCGGGGTCTTGTTCTTTTTTATCCGATTTATGTAAATGTTGAAAATCTTCAATAGGAACAAAAACCTTACGTACAAATTTTTTCTTAAGATGATCTTTACACTTGTTTACGGTAATTTTATAAAGCCAAGTGGAAAATTTCGATTCGTATCTGAAAGATTTTAATCCTTTTAAAACCTGGATAAAAACATCCTGCATAATATCGTCAATGTAATCCGTGTTGCCGAGTGTAAGATAAATTAGGTTTTTCACGTTGTCCTTGTGTCGTAAAATTAATAATTCAAATGCGGTGGCATTTCCTTCGTTAAATTCACGAATTAAATCGAAATCACTTTTTTTATTAGTATCTGTGTTTTTTTTACCGGACAATTTATGTGACGATTTATTTGGGAAAAAGTTTTTTTAGATTTAAGAAAATAATGAAAATTAAGAAAATTTCATAAGTAAAACGAGGATGTGTAATTCAATGATTTGAAATGAAAATAATTGTTTAATTTACAGATGAAATTTTTGAACAATTTATGGAGAAGAAAAATGGATAAAATAGTTTTGGTTACCGGCTCTACCGATGGTATTGGAAAACAAACTGCACTTGAATTAGCTAAACGAGGTTATCACGTAATAATTCACGGAAGGAAAGAATCTCGTTGTATTCAAACTCGCGATGAAATTTTATTCAATTTCAAAGATGCAAAATTAGATTACATTACCGGCGATTTTGCTTTATTCGATTCCGTACGCATTATGGCGGAAGAAATTAAAATGAAATACGATAGAATTGATGTGCTTATTAATAATGCCGGTGTATTTATGAGCGAACGTGTAATAACACCGGATGGCTTCGAAACTACATTTCAAGTCAATCATCTAAGTCCTTTTTTATTAACTAATCTTATTTTCCCATTTATCGAAAAATCGGAAGATGGACGTGTGGTAACTGTTAGTTCTATTGCTCACAAATGGGCAAAATTCGATTTTGATAATCTTAACGGAGAAAAAGAATTTGACGGACAAAACGCTTATTCAATTTCAAAATTTGCAAATATTCTTTTTGCATATAAACTACACAGAATGCGTGACGGAAAACCGACATCTAACGCTCTCCATCCGGGAGTAATAGGAACAAAATTACTTTATGCCGGCTGGGGAATGGGAGGCGATACGCTTGAAAACGGTGCTAAAACATCGGTATGGCTTGCAAGTTCGGACGAAGTAAAAGGTGTTTCGGGAAAATATTTTGTCAATATGCACGAAGAAAAATCAACCGCCCTTACTTACGATGAGAATTTACAAGATGATTTTTGGCAATATTGTGTCGAATCTGTCAATCTTGATGAAACTTAAACTCTCTAATAGAATTAAATGAGGGAAAAATTAAGGAGGATTAATGAACTCGTCGATTGAAAAAAATCAAATTAAAATAGGTTCGTTTTTCGGAACACCACTTGTTTTCGATTTTTCGTGGTTCTTATTTGCATTGTTCCTAATCTTTGCGTTAGCAGATGGTTATTTCCCAAAAGAATACCCGGGTTGGGAAAAAATCTTTTACTACATAGTTGGAACGATAACAACGCTTCTTTTTTTCGGAAGTGTTATTTTGCACGAACTTGCACATTCTATTATGGCAAAAAAATACAATTATAATGTTCGTAAAATCAAACTTTTTATTTTCGGTGGTGTAACCGAAATGGACGAACCTAAAAAAGCAAGTGAAGAATTTTTCATCTCCGTTGCCGGACCATTAACTTCTCTTTTACTTGCTGCTATTTTTTTCGGACTTTCCACCCTCTTGAAACCAAAAGGCTATCTTTTTGCCACATTTCATTATCTTTATCTGATAAATCTAATTCTCGGATTATTTAATCTTCTTCCCGGCTTCCCACTTGACGGAGGAAGAGTTTTTCGTGCTTTAATTTGGAAATTTACAAAAAATTTTAATAAAGCAACAAACATAGCCGGAACAGTAGGACGTTTTATTGGATTTACTTTTGTTGGAATCGGTTTTCTCGAAATTATGGCCGGTTTTTTAGGCGACGGTCTTTGGATGATGTTCATAGGATGGTTTTTAGAAAGTGCTGCGTTTTCCCAAATACAGAAACACGAAATTGAAAAATTACTTTCCGGTCACAAAGTTAAAGATGCGATGACAAGAGCTTACGGGCTTTTACCTCACGATACTACAATAACTGAATTTCTGGAAGATGAAATTTTTACTCGGCACAGAAGATTTTTCTTTGTAGAAAAAAACGGTGAGATTATCGGTGGCTTAACTTTGCACGATACAGCAAAAGTACCTCGCGATAAATGGGATAAAACACCAGTTACCGAAATAATGACTCCGGTTAACAAACTTTCTAAAGTAAGCGAAAATCTACCTCTTGTACGTGCTTTGAAAAAAATGAACAAAGACGGTGTAAATCAACTTCCAGTTGTAAATAAGGAAGGAGAAATTAAGGGAATATTAACTCGAGAAAGTTTGGTAACATATCTTTCAATGCTGGGGAAAAATTTGTAACAGAGAATTCGTCCCTACGGGACTTTATTTTATCTCGTGTTATTTCGACCAAAGCGAATGAAATGAGCGAAGGGAGAAATCTTTTTTCTTTCTTAAGATTTCTCACCCCTCGCAACAAGTTGCATTCGGGGTTCGAAATGACAATTTGTAACTTAGAATTGACCACAGACGAAGGACAAAGAACGACGGACTAATAAATCACATTGTTCCGAAATATTTCATAAATTGAACGCGTGAATAGAGAGCAGGATTCGTAACTTTCGAGTAACTCAATTTTCCGCGGAAATCATCCAATTTATCGTAACCTTTTCGATTCATCCACGCTTCCAAATCTTGAATCATTTTTTCTACAACTTCAAATCCGTTACGATAAAGTGTTGAAGCGATTTGCACTGCTTTTGCACCGGCAAGCAATTGCTTAATCAATCCTTCACCATTGTGAACACCGGTTGAAGCAACCAAATCAACATCAACGCGTTCGGACATAATTGCAATCCAGCGGAGCGGAGTTACAATATCTTGCGGTTGGCTTAAAACGTAAGAGGAAATTACTTTTTCGGTTTCAATATCAAAATCGGGAGTGAAAAATTTGTTGAACAATACCAAGCCTTTAATTCCGGTTTTGGAAAGTCGTTCAATCATTCGTGCCAAATCGGAAAAGTAGCTACTGATTTTAAGAGTAACCGGAATGCTAATATTTTTTAATACTTTATCAATTATCTGAAAATATAGTTCTTCCTGTTCCGAACAAGTTTTTTCAACATCGGAAGGAAGTAAAAACATATTCAATTCAAGAGCATCGGCTCCTGCATCTTCAATTTTCTTTGTAAAATAAGTCCATTCGTGATTCGAAATACAATTTATACTTGCAATAATGGGAATATCAACGGCACTTTTTGCATCTTTAATTAATTGAATGTATTTGGAAATATTATCTTGCTTAATTTTCGCATCGTAGTAATCGAACAAACCTTCGTCAAAGCCTTCCTTTACAGCTTCTTTAATTTCGTGTTCCATTTCGAGCGTAATTTCTTCCTCGAAAATCGAACGCAAAACAACCGCGGAAACACCAGCTTGTTCGAGTTCTTCAATACTTTTAACATTATCCGTCAATGTGGAACTGGATGCAATAACAGGATTTTTTAATTCCATTCCCATATAATTTGTTCTTATATCAACCATTTTATTCCCTTACGTTTTTCTTTTTTTCGAATCTATTTATTTTTTACTAAAAATGTATTTTTCAATTCCTTTAACTGCACGATAACCATCGGCAATAGCACTAATTGCATCGGCACGGTTGTTTGCAATATCACCGCCGGCAAAGATGTAATCGACTGTGGTTTGTTGTGCTTCGTTTACAACAAGGCGTCCGCGTTTGATTTCGATTTTTTCGCGAATTTCTTCCGGAATAAACGAATAATCAGCACCTTGTCCAATTGCAGCGATTACAGCAGTAACTTCAATTATATGCTCATCACCTTCAATAATTCTTGGGCGAGGACGACCGCCATTAGGATCAGGAACCATTTCGGCATTTGCATATTTGATTGCAGTTACGCGTCCTTCGTCATTTGTAATAAGTTCAAGCGGAATTGCTTGCGGTTTGATAATTACGCCTTCGTCTTCGGCACCTTCGATTTCTTCCCAATCCGCCGGCATATCTTGAACGCGGCGACGATAAAGAATTGTAACTTCCGCACCGAGACGACGCGAAACTCTTGCAGCATCGATCGCAACGTTACCGCCACCGACTACCACAACTTTATCACCAATATCTACCGGTTTATCGCTGTTTACATCTCGTAAGAATTTAATTGCCTGGATTGAACCTTTCGCATCTTCGTTCGGGATACCCAATTCGTAAGGATGTTCAAATCCGATGCCGATAAATATTGCCTCGTGGCGTTTTTGCAATTCTTCAAATGAAATATCTTTACCAATTTCCGTATTGTAATTTATCTTAACTCCAATGCTTTCCATATATTCTATTTGCTTATCGACGCTATCCATCGGCAAACGATATTTCGGAATTCCGTAAACAATCATTCCACCCGCGTGCGATTTTGCTTCGTAAATCGTTACGTCAA
Source organism: uncultured Melioribacter sp. (assembly GCA_964477915.1). Taxonomy (GTDB): domain Bacteria; phylum Bacteroidota; class Ignavibacteria; order Ignavibacteriales; family Melioribacteraceae; genus WGAL01. Next base: position 11,169 of record CAYZGB010000048.1, read on the forward strand.
ATCCGCGTAATGCAAGGTAATACGCTGCCGTAAGTCCCGAAGGACCGGCACCGATAATTCCAACCGAATGACCGTTAGGCGGCAAAATTTCCGGATCAACAATTTCGCGAAGCATTTCCTTACTTGCGGCTTTTTCGGTTGCATAACGTTTCAACCAGCGGATTGCAACCGGTTCACCGCGTTTGCTTATTGCACAAACGGTTTCGCAACGACGCGTACAGACTTTACCGCAAGTTTCACCGAGTGGATTGTTATCGTAAATAATGCGAATTGCGTCATCTTCTTTACCAAGAGCAATTGCATTGATATATTCGGGAATGTGCATATGTACCGGACAAACTTCGGAACAAATACCGCAACCGACGCAACGTTCGGCTTCCTTGCGTGCTTCTTCTTCAACGTATCCGAGAACAACTTCGGCAAACGATTTAATTCTTTCTTTGCCGTCAAGTTCACGCATCGGTACGCGTTGATAATCGAGCAAGGAATGTTTTTCGTCACTAACAAATGATTTTTTCTCAGCACCGTCGGGATTATCGACACCGGGCGTCCAAAGAAATGTCGTCGGATCGTCGGTTACGTAAAGATAATCCGTAGTAAGCGAAAGTGATCCGGTAGGACAAACTTCAACGCACAAAGCACACCAGCAACAGCGTCCGTTATCAACACGTGGACGCAAACCGGAATCGCCAGGTTTTGCCTCTACACCTTCCACTTCAATCATATCGATTGCTTTGTTTTGGCAAATTGTTGAACAAGTTCCGCAACCGATACATTCATCTATTTCGTTAAAATGTAATCCTCTGTATCTATCCGCAGTTTTTTTCTTTTCGAAAGGATATTGAACCGTGTGCGGTTTTTTCCCGAATTGTTTTACTGCGTTGAACGGTGATATTATTCCTTTTATATCAAATGCCATAATTTACCTCTAACGTTCCATTTCGGGTGGACAAGTTCCCAAACTATTCATAATAAATGAAACATCCGCAATATTTGCTCCTTTTAGCACTTCGCTCAAAAGCGAAATTCCGTGTACGTATGCCGGTCCGCGAACGTGAACTCTTCTCGGTTTAAGCGAACCGTCGCTAACAACATAGTAACCGAATTCACCACGTGCGGACTCGGTTTTAACATAAGCTTCTCCCGGCGGAACTTTCCAATTAAGCGGGTTAGGAACCTTGTTGTAAAAATCGCCGGAAGGCATTTTTTCTATTACTTGACGAACAATTGAAATCGATTGTTCAAATTCAATTCTACGAACCATTGCACGAGCCCAAACGTCGCCACCTTCGTAAGTTGGAACAATAAAATCCAATTTATCGTAAACTTCGTAAGGCTCGTCAATTCTAACATCGTGTTTAATTCCACAGCCTCGCAAAGGTGCCCCAACAACTCCCCATTCCAAAGCTTTTTCTTTCGGTATTACGCCAACGCCTTTTGCTCTTTTGTAAAAAAGAGCATTATCGAAAAGTAGATTATCATAATCTTTCAGACGTTTTTCGAGATAATCCATTACTCTTAAAACTCTATCGGTAAAACCTTCGGGCAAATCGCGACGAACTCCGCCGGCCCAAATGTACATATGGTAAACTCTTCCGCCGGTTAGTTCTTCGAACAAATCCAAGATGTAATCACGATCACCGACTGTCCATTGTGGCATTGTGTAAAGCCCCATCGAGCCGGATTGTCCGCCCATCCAAAGCAAATATGTTGCAAGACGCGAAAGTTCGAGAACCATTACACGGATATATTTTGCTCGTTCCGGCACTTCCCTTCCTTCAATCTCTTCGATTGCACGTGCAAGATTTTCTTCGTTCGGGTCGGGTTCCGGAACACAAATACGGCAAACAATCGGAAAACATTGCATCCAATGACGCACTTCCATTAATTTTTCGAAAGCACGGTGCAAATATCCG
>CAYZGB010000049.1:0-10850 GCA_964477915.1 uncultured Melioribacter sp.
TTGCATCTGCAAGGAAGCAATCGTTGTGTGCTCCGGTTCTCGAACGAAAAGAACTGCTGAATGCGGAATCGGGGGTAAGCGGTTGATCGTAATTAAAAATCAAACGTTTGTAATTCGGTGTTCTAATTACTACATCAACTGAAGTCGGCAGTGCTGAAAGCAAGGAAAATAAAACGGTTCGTCTGTCTTCCGTATTATTTAATCCGTGCGATGAATAATACCATTCGCCCCAAGCACCGATAAAACCCGCATCGATGAAGGCAATAACATCTTCGTTCTCACGAAAAACCGGTTCGAGTTGAGAAATGTGCATAAGAATTGTATCGAGTGCTGCGTCTTCTCCGTTTTGCTCGTCGGTGTAATAAAAACGCATTGCTACTTTAACACCGTTGTTTCGTGCAACTGATAAATCGCTACTAACAAGATTGAGAAAATCATCGCTTAACGGCGAAGTTCTAAATTGACCGATATTGTAAATCCTATGAACAACCGAAATATTTTGTGCTTTCAACGAATTAATAAACGAGGTTGTTAAATGTGAATAAGCATCGGCGTAAAAGCCTCTTTCGGGATTAAAAAATATTTCGTCGCTTTCAGTATAATTAATTACGGATGTGCTTTGTGTAAAAAATGTTGATGTAAATAAAAACAGTATCAATAAAAATCTAATCATTAGTTCCCTTTTTATTTTAGTAAAATCATTTTTGTAGTTATTGTTTTCATTCCTGCTTTTAAAACACAAAAATAAAGACCAGAAGATAAATTCATAGCATTAAATTTTATTTTGTATAAACCCGGAGATTGTTTTTTATCCACAAGCGTAGATATTTCTCTTCCCAATTCGTCGTAAATTTTTAATTGGATGTTCTGTTGTGACGAAAAATTTTTCGCCCAAACGTTTGGAATTGAATATTCGATTGTTGTTACGGGATTAAACGGATTTGGGTACGGCGGATACAAAACAAAATTTTCAGGTGTAATATTTTCGTTCACTGCCGAACTATGCTGATATTCACACGCTCCGATATCAACCGTATCACCGATTACACGCGTGTTTCCGCAAAAATCGGTTTCGCCGATAATATCGGTAGAAAGAGTTTCACCTTTATTTATCGCAGGTGAGTCTTGTGTAATTTCGGGAATATTATTTTGCAAAGAGTTGGAATCGAACTGCGGATTAGAATAAACTGAATTGCCGTCGTTTCCCGTTGCTTCCGAATATTGCGAAAATTCGTTGTAGTAAGTTCCTTGCCAAATCCACAAATGTCCGCCGTCCGAAAAATACAAATTGTTGTTTATCTCAAATCCTTCGCCGGAAGTATTATAATAATCAAAAATCGGAACATTTCCGCTGGCGTAAATAATGTTATTCTTAAATACATTGTTCTGGCAATAATATTGAATATAAAATTCCCCGCCCCAATCGTTTTCCGTTCCGTTATGATAAAACGTGTTATTAACAATTTTGCAATTCACCGTCGAACCACGCTGACTATCGTAACCGCCGATTGCAAGCCCAACGTAATGATTGCTAAAAATATAATTGTTTCGAGCGGTAATATTTTCGGTTGTTTTGCCTCCGTGTTCGCTTGCAAACTCAAAACCGATATTACAATTGAACGCAGTATTTCTTTCGAACAAAATATCTTTTCCGCCGTCAACGTAAAAGCCATCTGCTGATCCGTCTCCCCCGTATGCAGGATTTGTTCTGCTATCGATGTTGTAAGCAATATTATCTACTACAACACCGTTTCTTGCTCTGTCGTACTGTTCGTCGGAACAAGTTCCTTCGAAACCGATAAAATCATATCCAATGTTATCATTATCGTGAACAACATTTTCTTTAACTACAAAATTTTCAACGTTGCCGTTTAGCACAAGCGATTCGCTCCACCCGAGAATGCAATTGTAAATTTCGTTACCTTGAATTAGTAAGTTGTGAATCGAGGATGAAGCATAAGTTCCGTACACGGCAAGTCCGTGTGCTCCGGCATCGCTATCGTGGTGTTCGATATTATGTATCTTGTTATTCAAAATTCTAATATCGTGCGATTTTCCAAGCACCCAAATTCCGGCTGGGAATTTATCGCCGTCGCTTGTTATTAAATTCCTAATTTCAAAACCGTTTATTTCAATATAATTTTTGTTAACAATACTAACTATGCCAACTCTCCAACTACCACCGAGGTTAACATTCGTTGCATCAATTACGGGATGTTCACCGGGATAAGCCATAAGCACAATGTAACCGTCGCTTTCGTTACCGCTACGAACAAATGAAATCAATTCGGAATAAGGCTCGGATTTTTCCTTAACAAGAATCGTATCGCCGGCAACAGCAGTATTTATCGCATCTTGAATGGATGTGAAATCGCCACCGCTTTCTGCTACAACGTAAGTATTAGCATAAAGAGGTGTAATTAAAACAATAATCGGAAGTAGCAATTTCATTAATCGGTTAATCATATTTTCACCTCTTCGGCAATTTCGAATTTTCTGATTGCCAATTTTTTTACACTCTCGATTGCTTGCGGAAAAACTTTGCGAATATCGATTTCATCAGTATTTAACAATACATTTTTCAACGAGTGCATAAATTCGTTTTTAAGTTCCGTTGCAACATTAATTTTGTTAATTCCGTTTACAATTGATTTTACTATGTCTTCCTCGCTTAATCCCGATGAACCGTGCAAAACCAAAGCAGTTGAAGGAATTGCTTCGCGAATTTTTTTTAATCTTTCAAAATCGAGGTTTGGTTTTTCTTTGTAAAATCCGTGTGCCGTTCCGATTGCAACAGCCAATGAATCAACTCCGGTTTCCCAAACAAATTCTTTCGCTTGTTCAGGGCGAGTAAATCCAGCCTCACCGGCAGTTTGTTTTTGTCCTAATTTGGCAACGTAACCGAGTTCCGCTTCAACGGGAATATCTTTCCACGATGCCATAGCAACGGCTTCTTTCGTTAATTCAAGATTTTCTTCATACGGTAATTCACTTCCGTCGAACATAACGGAATCGAAACCGGATTTTATTGCATTTTCAACAGTCTCTAATTTTTTTGCATGATCAAGGTGCAACCAAATATTAAGCGGAATTTTCTCACGCAATATTTTTACACTTTCGACAATCAATTTTATATCGCCGTAATAATCTATCGTCGAAGGCGAAACCTGAACAATCACATCGCTTTCTTTTTCAACTGCTGCAAATAAAATGGCTTTTAACGTTTCGAGATTGTAAAAATTCATTGCCCAAACGGCTTTGTTTTCCTTAATCAAATAACGATATTTTTCTTTGAGATTAAGCAAAATGCTTTACTCCGAATTTCTCTTCCGCAATATTCATAATAGTTTCGTAATCGGTAAATGCCGTTGTTCCGCCGGCTTGCGTTGTGTTTATTGCACCGCAAAGATTTCCGAATTGCTGACATTCGGTAATCGATTTGCCATTTACAAAATTGAAAATGAAACCGGCATCAAAGCTATCGCCAGCACCAATTGCATCGACAATCTCTTCGTTCAAGAAAGCCGGCATATGCGAAATTACATTTCCGTCATAAACATACGAGCCTTTACTTCCGGCTTTAACAGCAATGATTTTACCGAATTTACTAACTTTTCTTATTGCATTTTCAAATGAATTTTCGCCGGTAAGTTTCATAATTTCCACTTCATTAGGTAAAAAAACATCGATGTAAGGTAAAAGCTCTTCCAAATTCAAATCCCATTTTTCCGCCGGGTCCCATTGCGGGTCGAATGATGTTGTAAGACCAAGTTTTTTTGCTCGTTTGAAAATACTTAATATATCTTTTTTTATTCCGGGTTGTAAAAAAACAGAAGCAACGTGCATATGTTTGGCTTGCGAAAGTTTGTCTTCCGTTACATCTTCGCCCGTCATATTGTTCATTGCACCCGGATAAGTTACATTTGCTCTGTCGTCATCAAAATTAAGAACTACGGTAAGTCCGGTTGTATCTTCTTCATCAGTTATAATAAACTCGGCTGAAACTCTTTTTTTATTTAACGAATTTATAACCAAATAACCGAAACTATCTTTTCCGATTTTACCGATAAAAGCAACTTTACCACCAAGAGACGAAAGGTTACTTGCAAAAATTGCAGAAGAACTGCCGAGTGTTAGCGTCATTTCTTCGGCTAATTTTTCCTTACCAATCTCCGGGAATGATTCAATTTTATTTAGAATTAAATCGACATTTAATTCGCCAACAGTAATTACATCGTATTTTTTATTGTTCATTTTCTACTTCCTCCGATTCGCCTTCAACCGCCAACAAATACGCAGCCGTTATTGCAAAAAATATTCCCGCAATAATTACCGGATGCGGGAAAACTCCATAAATCATAAGTGAAATAATTACGGTAATTATAGGTGCAACGGCATTAACCATTGGACTAACTATAATTGCTTTGCCGTAACGGAATGCAAAAACAAGCGTTAAAGCACCGATTGCATTTAATAATTGAATTGCCGCCGTTAGCCAAGGACCGTTCCATCCCCAATTTATCGGATGCGAAAAATCCGTCATCCAAACGGCAAATGGAATTAAAATAAATCCCGTAATTGTCATATAAAAGAAAATACTTTCGCCTTTCATTGTTTTATTTGCGAATTTCATTACGTATGCTTGAAATCCCCAAGCAAGAAAAACAAGTAACGCAAGAATAATCCACAAAATTCCGCTTGCATTAGCATCGTTTCCCGGTTGATATGAAAGCAACGGAATGGCAATAAGTGCCGCTATTATTCCAATCCAACCTCGTTTCGAAGCTTTTTCTTTTAAGAAAATAATTGAAAGCAAAATTGTAATTACCGGCGAAAGCGAAATAAACGGAAAAACAAGATAAGCCGGACCGGTGCGTAAAGCCTCGAACAAAATCAATTGCCCGCCGGCTCCGGTAAATCCGATTATTGAACCGAGTAAAATTGAGCGTTTGTCAAAATCTATTTTCCAATTAATTTTTTTCAAAACAACATAAGCCGGAATAAACATTGTTAAAGCCCAAACCGAGTATCCGAGCGTTGCGGGGAAACCTGCTTTTTCGGGAATTTCGATCAAGGCTCCCCAAACTCCCCAAAAAAGTGTTGTAATCAAAGCATAAAACAACCAAGGTTTGCTATTTTTCATCAGTGCTCTTCTCCTGTAGCATATCCGTAAATTTTAAGAACTTCTTCAATTTTATTCGAAATAATATTTTCTGCGGAAAAATCAATCGCTCCTTCCCTAATTGCTCGATACTGATTCGGCAAATATTGTGAAACAAGCGTTAAAGGAATTTCAGTAGAATTTAAATTATCAATAAGACGATTAACTGTTGCCGTTACTTCTTTATTGTTCCAATAATAGCGGATTCTATCGCTGTAACTGAAAGCACGTGCGAGCTTAATTGATTTTTCACTTCCCTTGTAATGTTTTTCCCAATATTTCGGATTTTCAATCATTGTTTTTTCAAGAACATTTCGTAAATCGGAACGTTGTTCGTCCGAAAAAATTTCTTTTTCAATTAATTCCAATGCAAACAAAGCTTCGCGTAAAGCAAATGTAAGCCAAGGTCCGACTTTCAGTATTGCAAAATTATCCGAAACCATTTCGGATAACTTTTCCGCCGTTTGATAATCGGTAGAATGTGCTTCGAAAACAAGCGATTCGTAATTTTTTAATTCATCCACAAGTGCCGAAGCCTTGATTTTATTGTATTCGAAAACTTTGGCATCGGAAAATTCAACTCCGGGTTGGACAACAACGGCAATTACTCTTTCCCAAGCATCTTCCAATCCGTGTTCGAAAAAAGTTTTCTTGGTAACTTCAATTGTTTCCTTTAATTCTTCGGGCGGTGTTATTCTAATATCATCCTCGTTTTCCAAAGCTCCGCCTGGAATTGGAACATCGGTTCCGATTACATAAACAGGTTTTACATCGTTTGAGGCTGATGTTTTTTCCGCAACTCTACACAATTCGGCAGCACGTTCGGCAACAATCTCGGCAGATAAAAGTCCGCTCGGTTTTGTTTTTTCACCACCAAGCGACATACTTGTATCGAGATGAATTTTCGTAAAGCCCGCTTTAACATATTCCGCAATTTGAACTTTCGCCTTTTCCATTGAACTTTCGGCGAATTCTTTTTGCCAAACATTCGGTCCGAGATGATCCCCACCCAGAATTATTTTTTCGCGTGGCATTCCGACTTCATTGGCAAGCGAATAAACATATTCGGCAAAATCTTTCGGCGTCATTCCCGTGTATCCGCCGTATTGATCTACTTGATTGGAGGTTGCTTCAATCAAAGCGTAATTGTTTCGCTCGTGTGCAAACTTCAAAGTTGCTTTTACAACAAACTTATTAGCGGAACAAACCGAGGTTATTCCGATTTGCTCACCGTTTCTATTACGTTGCGATATTTCCCTTAAATATTTTGTCATCCTTGATATTCGTATAATTTTACGCCTTGAACTACCCGAGAAATCAATCCGTTTACCGAAGGATTATCGGGCGAAAGTCCGAGATTAATCGATTTGTAAAATCCGAGAATTTGTGCCGGCAAAACCGAAACGGGAAGCAAAAATTCTTCCGCAATTTTTTTGTTATCGATTTCATTCAAAACAATTTCCGTATCCAAATCAACGCCGGAAATTTTATGTTCCGAAATTCCCAACTTGTAAAGTGCGTTCTCACCGCTTTCAATAGAGTTTTCCAAATCGCGTTCGTATTTATTGGCGTATTCGTTGTTTGAAAAAATAAATCCGATTAAAGTTTTGTTATTTATTACTGCTTTCGGTCCGTGACGGAAACCCAAAAACGAATCGAATTTACAAATTACTTTTCCATTTGTAAGTTCCTGTAATTTCAAATGAGATTCGCGAGCTGCCCCGCCGAAAAATCCCGAACCGAGAAAAACTGCTCTATCGAAATCAAGTTCAGCAATTTTCATTAATTCGGAAAGATAATTTTCCAAAATCACATTTCCGTAAGCGATTAATTGTTTAACATTTTGGGAAGCGTTTTCAAATTTCTCGAACATAGCAAAAAGCAAACCGGTAAGAACCATCGAAGTGAAACTACCGGTCATCGCCAAACTTTTGTCATTTGCTTCTTGCGGTAAAAGAAAAAGAAAATCTTTCTCCGAACCCGAAACCATTTTAGCAAGTTGTCCTTCGGGATTGCAAGTAATTACAAGATGATGAATATCGTTACAAATTTTATTTGCAAGGTTTACGGATTGCACGCTTTCAGGACTATCACCCGAGCGTGCGAATGAAATCATAAGTGTAGGTTGCATTTTGTTAAAATAATACTCGGGATGTGTAACGATATCGGTTGTAGGAACAGCAATTGAAAAATTCCCGGTGTGCTTGGTAAAAACGGGTGCCAAAGCTTCGCCAATAAAAGCGGAGGTTCCGGCACCGCTTAAAATAATTTTTAAGTTCGTTTTTTGAAAAATCGTTCGTAGGAAATTTTCGATGTTTGTGAAATTATCGGAAAATAAATCAAATGTTTTTTGCCACAAATTCGGTTGACCCGCTATTTCGCGAGCAGTATTTATTCCGCCTAACGATTCGAGCTCGTCAACGGAAATATTCAAAAAGTCAGATTTCATTTCTTTTCTCCGAAATATGCAAAAGCAAATTAATAAATTTTCGTTTCCTTGTCAAGTAACTTATGAAATGTTTTTATTTTCGTTTAATTAAAAAATAATTGAAAGGTTTTTGAAGTCATTTTTTCAATAATAATTGAAAATTATTGAAAATTTCTTGATTTTGGGCTTTCGAAAACTTATTTTTCAAAAATCAAATTAATTTCAAATTTTAACGGAATGTAAAATGAGCGAAAACACAAACGTAAACGGTGTTGCCGATTTAACGGTGGACAGAAGAGCAAAAATTCTAGAAATGCTCGAAAACAAAGGACAAGTTCGCATTCCCGAATTGAGTAAAATATTCAATGTAAGCGAAGTTACAATTCGTAACGACCTCGAACAATTGGAGCAGAAAAATTTGTTAATCCGAACACGAGGCGGTGCATTGAAAATTCAACGGGTTGGAATTGATTACAACCTAAATCTAAAAAGCAAAAAGCACAAAGCCGAAAAAGAGAAAATCGGTATTAAAGCCGCCTCACTTGTAAACGACGGCGAAACAATTATTTTGGATTCCGGCACAACTACATTCGAGCTTGCCAAAAATTTGAGCGGAATTAATGATTTAACAGTAATTACAAATGCATTGAATATAGCGGGATTGCTTGTCGATTACCCGGAAATAAAAGTAATTATGCCGGGCGGAACTCTACGAAGAAATTCCCTTTCGCTAATAGGTGCAATCGCTGAGGAAAGTATTCAAAATTACTTTTGCGATAAATTATTCCTTGGTGTTGACGGCATCGATTCGGTGTTCGGAATTTCCACTCCAAACGCCGAAGAAGCCCATCTTAATAAATTGATGATTAGAAATTCGAAAGAAGTAATTGTTGTAACCGATTCTTCGAAATTCGGAAAGAGAAGTTTTGTTTTAATCGAGGCAATCGATAAAATCGATACTGTCGTTACAGATAAAGGTATTCCCGAAGAAGAATATCAGAAACTGATTTCGCTCGGGAAAAAAGTAATTTTAGCATAAATCTACGGAGTTTCATATGATAAAATTTAAGGACAAAACCTACTTTCGTTTCCTTATTTTTATGTTTTCCCTTTCTTTGTTTTCCAATCCAAAAGCCTCCGAAAATTTAAAATCACACACAATCTCAAACGGAAAGATTGCTTTTACATTACTTACAAGCAAAGGGAAAATCGAACGCGAAATTTATTCGGTTACGGAAGATTTTGCAAAAAAAGAGAATGGCTCGGTTACCGGGATTTCGAGTAACGGGAATTTTTTGCTCGATATTTTCTGGACTTACTGGAACGCTCCGGGGAAAGTTAACAATTCCGATGTTCAGTTGCACCTCGATAAAAACGATTTTGAAATTTATAATATTACCGTTGAAAACGAAACACCCGAAAAAGCAATTGTAGTAAATCTAAATAGCCCGCAATTCGGATTTGATGTGAACATAAAATATTCACTCGGAAGTGAAGCATTTTTTATTAGAAAACAAATTTCTGTTTCCGACAAAGTTTACAAAAACCATTTTCTGCAAGAAGTTCACACTGTTTATACCGATTTTAACGGAATAAAGAACATTATTAAAAACGGCGGTTACGGTCAGCCGGTAGCTTTCGAAACAAAAAACGGCGGTGGTTTTATCGCTTGTGAATTTCCAATCGCTACAAACAAAATCAAAGAGAATTTTGTAAACACAATTGAAACAATCGGCAAAAAAATTACAGAAAAAGGAATTACGGCAAGCGAAAACGTAATTGCAATTTTACCTCGTAAAAATGTAAAATATTGGTTTATGCAATATCTCGATGATGTTCGAGTAGCAAAATTGCGTCCTTACACACTTTACAACAGTTGGTACGATTTGCGTTCAGTCGAATACCCGGGCGTGCCGGAAAAATTCCAAATGAACGAAAAAAACGTTCTGCGAATAGTCAATGAAATCAAAACAAATTTCATTGAAAAACACGGAATTTCGATCGATGCCGTTGTGCTTGACGATGGCTGGGACGTTTACGATAGCGATTGGCAATTACGGAAAAAACAATTCCCGCACGGATTAAAACCTATTTCGGAAAAACTGAAATCAATGAATTCCGTTCTCGGTCTTTGGTTTGGACCAACCGGCGGTTATTCATTCAGAATGCGAAGAATAAAATGGATGAAAGAACACGGCTACGAAGTTACCGGTTCGCTCGATAACGATTGGCAAGCAATGCTTTGCCTTGGCGGCAAAAATTACAAATCACTTTTCGAAAAAAGAGTAACGGATTTTGTAAAAACCGCGAAAATCGGTTATTACAAATGGGACGGAATTCAATTTTCGTGTAGCGAACCGAATCACGGGCATCCCGTGGGCGAATATTCCCGCCGTGCAATAATGGATAATGTTGCTGAAATTTGTGATACGGTTCGTGCATTAAATCCCGATATTTTCCTCAATATAACTTCCGGCACTTGGTTAAGTCCTTGGTGGCTTAAATATGCAAACACAATCTGGATGCAAGGAGGTGATTACGGATATTCCGATGTGCCTTCAATCGGCAAACGCGATCAAGCAATTACCTACCGCGATATTGTTCTTTACAACGATTTCCGAAAATATAATTTGTGGTTTCCTATTGCAAACTTGATGACGCACGGAATAATAAAAGGCGAGCTTCAAAAACTTGGTGGCGAAGCTGAACCGATTGACAAATTTACGGATAATGCCGTTCTCTATTTTGCCCGTGGCGTTACGATGTACGAGCTTTACATTTCGCCCGATATTCTTACCGATGCCGAATGGAATGCACTTGCCGGTGCTTTGAAATGGGGGAAAGAGAATTTCGATATTCTGAAAAATACCGAAATGATTGGTGGAAATCCTTCGAACGGAGAAGCTTACGGTTACGCACATTTCAAAAATAACGAAGCAATTATTGCAGTCAGAAATCCTGTTGTGGACAAAAACGAAATCGAATTTAGTTTAGATGAAAATTTCGGATTTGCTTCGAGTGCAAAAAATCTTGTAATGGAAGAAATTTATCCGCGTAATATAATTAATGACGAACTTTATGAAAGCGGTGATAAAATTAAAGTTGATTTGGATGGATTTGAAACACGCATTTACAGATTTTATCCAATTTCAGAAGCGAAAAAACCTTTGATTTCCGGCGTCGATTACGTACCGCAAAAAGACGGTTCTTATTTACTTGCACCAACCGGTGATAAAATAAAATTTCTAAACGAAAATGAAA